>JAYVQG010000171.1:0-69369 GCA_043757025.1 Limnoglobus sp. | reverse complement strand
ACGACTTACGTCCGATTTCGCCCAATTCCAATCACGCCGGAACCAAATTTTTAGTGGTCTTATTTGGCAAAACTGCAACCGGGTTTTGAACCGTGCCTCGAGAATTCGCCGCGACGCGCAGACTTCGTAGCGAAGCGCGGGACTGCATAATTAGCCGCGACGCGAAGTCTTCGTAGCGGAGCGCGTGGACTTCACGCATTATCGGTGATGGGTGCGGTCCACGCGCTCCGCTTCGCAAAGCCTGCGCGTCGCGGTTAATTATGAGGCGCGGCTAATTATGAGGCGCGGCTAATTTTGCTACCGCGACTTCACCAATGTGATGCCTTCGCCGTTGCGGATCGTGATGCGGTTGACGGGGGCACCGAGCGAGCCGTCGGCTTTGAGTGGGCGGTAATATCCGTCGAGTTGGTGCGTGGTGGCGGTGTTGTCGGCGATGGTGCCGGCCGTGCCGCGGGTGTACGAGAGCGGTTTGTAAAAGACGATCGCGTTCTGGTACTCGCGGCGAAACACTTTGTACGTGAGGTCGCGGTTCGACGGATCCAACCCCGTGGCGAACTGCGTCAGTGCGGCCACCGGCTTGCCGACGTTGTAGGTGATCGCGTCGGTCCAGTGGCGGCTCCAACCGCTTGCCGGTTCGTTGCCGCCGTTCATCATCAGCAACGACAAATTCGGGTCGGCAACGAGGTAATACATCGCCAGCGTCGTCAGTTGCACGCGCGGGTCGGTGGCGTCTTTGCCTTGCGGCAAACTGTCGAGGATCTCGTAGGCTTTCCCGCCACTCAATTGGCGACGATACGCGAGCGTGGCCACGAGGTCGTCGAGTTGCACGTGGTTCGTCGAGAGCGGTCGCAGGCCGAATTCTTCGAGCGTCGACACGCCATTTTGTGCGATCGGTTCGCCCGCAGCCCCCGCGCCAGCCGTGTTCGCCACCAGCCAACGCGGCGCGATCCGGCGATTGACCGCACCGAGGAGCGCCCCGTAATCGACCGCGTAGGTGGCCAGCGATTCGCGCAGTGTCGTCGGATCGACGGCGATTTTTCCCGTCGAGTTATCGACGAAGAACCCGTTCGCGTTCGGCTGGGTTTGCAGGTAGCGCAAGTGATAATCGGCCGCCCATGCCTGATACGCCGTGCTCGAGACATTCGCGGCGAACCGCATCGGTCCGTACGTCGGGTAAAACAAGCGGCTTTGGTACAGGAACCGCGCATCGGAACCGGCGCGACGGGTGGCGTATTCGCGGTCGTTCAGGTAACCATCGCGGTCTTTATCGGCGGCGGTGTCGAAGGCCGGTGTCGTGCCGCCGAGTTGCGCCCCGCGGAAATTCGTGTAGTCGTTTCCGCTGGCCGTCTGGAGTTGCGGAGCCGTCCCGGCCGTCGTCGTGCGGGCGCGCATGTAGAAGTACCGCGCACCGCCATCGACGCTCGAAGCGACCCAGTCGGCGGGCGGATCGAACGTGACGCGGCCATCGTTGCGGAAATTATTGGTGGTGTTCGTCAGCGTGTTGAGGCGGCCCCAACTCGTCGCTCGGCCTTGGCCGTCGATCGATTTCACGTACTCGTATTGCCCCGCCCAGCCGCCCGATGCCGCCGATTGCAGGTTCAAATTCAGTTCGCGAAACTTCTCCGGATAACCGAACGCGACCGATTCGTTGACTTTTCCACCGACGGAAAACGTCGTGTCTCTGTTGCGTGCGGCACTGGTGATATTCGTCCAGTCGCCGTTCGCGGTACCGCTGAAAACGGCCCAGAACTGATCGACGGGAATCGCCGACGCGCTGAGGCCGATGAACGGCGACGCCTTGCTGACGTGGTAAAACGCATCTTCCTTGTTGAGGTGGTTCCGCTCGGCGTATTGCAGCCAATCGGTGTACAACCCGAGGTAAATGTTCGTGAGGTTCGTGTAAACGAACTGCGGCGTGTTCGGCGCGACCGACTGGATCGTATCGAGGTACGCCTGGTTCGGGATGACGAGATCGACGCTGTTCCGCAACAGGCTTTTCTCGAACTCGCCGAACGGCGTGCCGCTGTACGCCAGTTGCGCGATGCGGATGTGCGAGTAGTGCCGCGGTACGTTCGGCAACGCTGGGTTGGTCGTCGGTGATGGTGGCGGCGGTACGGTCGGCGGTACGGCGGGTGGGCTGGTCGGCGTGCCTCCTCCGGCGGGCGGTGGTGGAGGATTGTCTTCCGGCCTGGGTACCGTCGGCGTGTTCGGTTTGTCTTGTTGCGTCGGAATCGTCTCGGCGGAAATCAACCGATTCGGCGACGCCGTCACGAGGAAGTTGTCGAACACGAGTTCGCCCGACGCGCCCGTTCCACGCGATAATCCCACCCGTTCGCCCGAGGCGATGGCGGTGTCTTTTCGCGTAATCGCCCACTCCGGCGACAGGCCCCACGAGCCATCCGTATGCAGATATTGGCCCGTATCCGAGCGGAAAATTTGCACGCGAAGCTCGTTGCCCTTCACGATCAAAGACGTTTGTAACCACAGACCGCTGACGTAGTCGCGGGAGCGGATCGAGCCGATGACGGTTTCGCGACCATTCAGAACGCGCACGAGATCGACCTGCAACCCGCGCTTCACGGATACGCCGTAATACGTCGGCGTGGCGGAATGCAAGTTCACCCCGCGAGCGATCAGCCCCGCCGGGATCAGGCTATCGACGTAGATCGACGACGTGACTTGCACGTCGCCGGGGATGACGCGGTTCAACCAGCCGCGCGTGGCCCCGGTGCTCGGCCCATCGATTCGCAGCGTCTCGTCGGCGACCGTCCGCGTGGTGATCTGCCCCGGCGTGGCGGTCCAGATTCCCCAGCCTTGCGGTAAGCCCGTGGCAGGGCCGCCCGCGAATCGGTCTTCGTACAGTGTCGTTCGCGTGGGCGGGTTCGCGGGGCCGACCCGCAAACTATCGACCGAGACGTCGTCCGCCGTTCGGGCACCGCGTGCGAAACCGACCTGCCCCGCTTGCTTCAATGCTCCATCGTGGACGCTGATCGCTGCCACCGTGCGGCGCGACCACTTGCCGTCCGGCCCGAGCGTTTGGTTCGTATCCCCACGCGAGAGTTGCACCTGAATCGCATCGCCATCGGCGCGAATCGTCACTTGCACCCAGCGATTGCTAATCCATTCTTTCGAAGGCACCGTGCCGAGAACCGTAGTCTGCCCGTTGACGACTTTCACGAGTTGCAAGTCGCCGCCGCGCACGACGGAAGCCGCATAGTAACTCGGAATGCTGCCGTTGAGGTTCTGGCCGCGAATGAGCAATTGGATGGGAGAACTGCTATTCAGATAGACCGCCGCCGAAGTCTCGACGTCGGCATCGTACTGCGTCGAAACCCACGCCCGCGATGCCGTCCCGCTGAGTCCGCTCGTGGTCAATCGCCCCGTATCGCCCAATCCGGGAGCGGTCGATTCGACCTGAAATCCGTGCGAGCCATCGTTGCTCCACTGACCCCAGCCCTGCGGTAACCCACTGGACGGACCGCGCTGGAACGGCTCGACGAGCCACTGCCCCGCCGAAGGAATATCTCGCGTTTCCAGCCCTTCTAACGATAATTTCGACCGCATCGCCATCGGGTCAGTCATGGGAGCAAACCCTCTGTGGTGCAACGGCTCGGGTCGCGAACAATAGCGTCAGTTCTCCCGGTGTCAACGCGATCTGGGAAAATCGGAATTCGCCGCGACGCGCGTTTGGAATTTGCCGCGACGCGAAGGCTTTGCGAAGCGGAGCGCGTGCGCATCACCCATAGGATCGCGCGCGCGTTCGCGGTTGCGTCCGTTTGGCGGATCGCGTTACACTGGCAACATGACGAAGCCGACACTACCGCGAATTGCCATTTTAGGCGCTGGCCCGATCGGGCTGGAAGCGGCCATTTACGCCCGCACGCTCGGCCACCCGACGACGGTCTACGACTCCGGGCAAGTCGCGGAACACGTGCTGCGCTGGGGCCACATCAAGATGTTCACCGCGTTCGGCGCGAACGTCACGACGCTCGGTAAGAACGTACTGCTTCGCGAAGAACCGACGCTCGAATTCCCGCCCGATAGCGAAGTGCAAACCGGACGCGATTATCGCGACACGTATCTCGTTCCGCTTACCGAAACCGCACTTCTGAAGAGTTCGCTACAACTGCAAACGCTGGTAGTGACGATTGGCCGCACCGGTTGGCGGAAGACCGATCCACTCGATGCGAAGAAGCCACTACCGCCGTTTCGGTTGCTCGTTCGCGATGCGAAAGGCGTCGAGCGGTTCGACGTAGCGGACGTCGTTCTCGATTGTACCGGCACCTATTCCAAGCCGAACTGGGTGGGCGATGGCGGCATTCCCGCCGCCGGCGAGATCGTCGCGCGCCCGCAAGTTTCGTACTGGCTCGACGAGATCCTCGGCAACAAAAAGCCTCATTATGCGGGCAAAAGTATCGTGCTGATCGGCGGTGGCTATTCCGGCGCAACGACGATGTGCCAACTCGCGGAACTCGCCGAAGAGAACCAATCGACGTGGGTCATCTGGCTGTCGCACGGGCCGCGTGGCGGGCCGTTGCCGCGCATTCCGAACGACCCGCTGCGCGAACGCGACAAGCTCGCGGTGCGCGGCAACAGCCTGGCATCGCGCTGCGATAGCAACCTCGAATATCACGCGCAGATGTGCATCGACGAACTGATTTCGCACGGGCCAGACAAAGGCTTCCGCGTCGCCGGGCACATCGGCACGAAGCCGATGAGTTGGGAAGTCGATCGCGTCATTGCCAACGTGGGTTACCGCCCCGACATGACGCTCTGCCAGGAGTTACGCATCGCGGAACCGTGCGGCGACATCGTCGCATCGGAGCCAGGTTACTACTTCCTCGGGGCCAAAAGTAAAGGCCGCGACTCGAACTTCCTCTTACGCGACGGCCACGAACAAGTCCGCCGTGCCTTCACTGCGATTTCGGGAAACCGAACCTTGGACCTCCACGCGCGAAAAGCGGCGTAAACCGATGTACAATAAGCCGTGACACGCATCCATTACTCGAAATGAAAGTGATCGAGATGCCACGAATGAAGACACATATCGAGGCTCAAAACGGCACGATCGATTCGCAGGTTGAGGTATTGACACTACTCGAGACGGCGACCTTTTTGCGAATCACCCCCGATGAGGTCTTGTCGCTCGTCGACGAACAGGGCTTGCCCGGTCGTCGCATCGGCGAAAATTGGCGTTTCCTCAAACTCGCATTGCATGATTGGCTCAAAAACAGCCCACCGAAAACAGGCATACTTTCGTTCGCGGGTGCGATTGCCGGTGACCCACACGCGGTGGAAATGCTCGAATCGATCTATCGCGAACGCGGTCGATCCGCGACTGAGGAAGGCTGATGTTTTTACTCGATACCGATACGTTGACATTGTTTCATCTCGGTCACTCGCGAGTCGTGGAGCGTATCGAGCAGGCGGGTCAAGAAAACATTTCTACGACAGTCATCACGGAAATCGAGATTTGCCAAGGGCGATTTGCTTTTCTGCTGAAGGCCGCGGACCAACAACAGCTATTGCGGGCACAAGATCTACTCCAGAAGAGTAAGGAACTGCTCGCTCGCATACCCGTCGAATCGATCGATACTGCTGCGGCGTCGGAGTTTGCGAAACTACAGCAGAACAAGAAGCTGAAAAAAATCGGAAGGGCAGACTTGCTCATCGCCAGTATTGCGTTGTCGCGACGCGACATTCTCGTCACGCGCAACCTCCGTCACTTCCATCGAGTGCCAGGTCTGATTACAGAGAACTGGGCCGGATAATCTTCATTCGTTTAGCCGCGCCGCGTAATCTTCGGAGCGAAGCGCGGGAGGCACGATGCGTCGGATGTTCGCGCCCCGCGCTTCGCGAAACGTCGACTTCACGCGGGCTTTCCGTACCGTGAGAAGCACGTAGCGGGTTTTCAAGCGTTGCGTTCGGAAAGGATTCCCGTGGCCCTACATTCGCACCCTACAATCGATACGCCCCGCGCCGAAGCGTTGCGGGAGGTCGTTCGCGAGAGCCTCGATCGCGGTCGGACCCATCTGCTTTCGCTGCAACGTCGCGACGGTCACTGGGTCGGCGAACTCGAAGGCGACACGATTCTCGAATCGGAATACGTGCTGTTACTCGCATTTCTGGGCAAAGAATCCGATCCGCAGATTCCCAAACTCGCGAAGTATCTGTTACGCAAACAGTTACCCGATGGCGGATGGCCGAACTACCCCGGTGGGCCGGCGGAAGTCAGCGTGTCTGCGAAGGCGTACTTCGCGCTGAAAATCGCGGGCCATACGGCGGACGAGCCACTGATGCGCCGCGCGGCGGAGTGCATTCGTCACCTCGGCGGTGCGGCGGTCGCGAACAGTTTCACGCGATTCTACTTCGCGCTGCTCGGGCAAATTCCGTACGCGAACTGCCCAACGGTTCCCGTCGAGATGATGCTGTTGCCGCGCTGGTTCTATTTCAACATTTACGCGATGTCCGCATGGAGCCGCACGATCGTGGTGCCGCTCGCCGCCGTCAATGCCTACAAGCCGGTGCGCGAACTGCCGGCATCGATGGGCATCCGCGAACTGTTCCTCGCCGACCCCGCGACGCCGTGGAAACCTGCGGTGAAACCGGCGCGGTACTCGTGGGCGAATCTGTTCCTGAAGATCGACGCGGGTCTGAAACTCGTCGAGCGTTGCCACCTGACGCCGTTCCGCCGAATGGCGATGCGGAAGGCGATCGCCTGGATGCGCGAGCGATTCCAGAACAGCGATGGCCTCGGCGCGATCTACCCGCCGATGGTCTTTACCGTCATCGTGTTGAAGTGCATCGGCATCCGCGAAGACGATGCGGAATTTCGCTGGGCGATGAAACAACTCGAAGACCTCGGCATCGACGACGGCGAAACGCTGCGGTTGCAACCTTGCCTGTCGCCGGTTTGGGACACGGCACTCTCGCTGATCGGCGCGACCGACGCGGGGCTGTCACCCGATGCGAGCGAATCGGTGGCGGCGATCGATTGGCTGCTCGCCAAGGAAGTTCGCACGCCGGGCGACTGGACGAAGTCCGCAAAGCCGGTCGCGCCGGGCGGTTGGTTCTTCGAGTATCGCAACGCCTACTACCCCGATACCGACGATACCTCGATGGTGCTGATCGCATTGGCGAAGACGGGGCATACGAGTGTTCCGGCGGTTCGCCGTGGGATCGACTGGCTGCGGGCGATGCAGAACGACGACGGCGGTTGGGCAGCGTTCGACCGGAATATCAACAAGGAAATTTTGACGAAGATCCCGTTCGCGGACCACAACGCGATGCTCGACCCGAGTTGCCCGGACATCACCGCCCGCATCCTGGAGAGCCTGTCGCACTACGGTGCCCGTGTCGGTGAGCCACACGTCGATGCCGCGATCGCGTTCATTTTGCGAACGCAAGAAACCGATGGTTCGTGGTTCGGGCGTTGGGGCGTGAACTACATCTACGGCACGTGGCAAGTGCTCGTCGGGCTGGCCGCGGTTCATTTCGACACGACGATCCCCGCCGTGCGCCGTGCGGTGCGTTGGCTGAAAGTCGCGCAAAATGCCGACGGCGGTTGGGGTGAAACCTGCGGCAGTTACGACGACCCACGCCTAGCGGGACAAGGCGAATCGACCGCATCGCAGACGTCGTGGGCGATTCTCGGGTTGATTTCCGCAGGCGAAGGCGAAGGGCCGGAAGTCTGCGCGGGCGTCGAATATCTCGTCGGCAACCACGACGCCGAAGGTAGCTGGCCCGAACGCCCGTTCACCGGCACCGGCTTCCCCAAGGTCTTCTACCTGAAGTACCACATGTACCCGCTGTACTTCCCGCTCATGGCGCTCGGGCGCTACCTCGACGCGCACGAAACCCGCACCCGCTCCACCACACGACGACCGCGCGAACTGCAAAACCATTTGACGAACGACCGGTAACCTGCGACGAACCTACACGGAGACGACATGCGATTCCCACTGAGCCTGACCGCCGACATGGCGGGTTACATGGTGACCAAGAAGCTAAAGCGCGTGAAGCGTTTCCCACTGGTGATGATGCTCGAACCGCTGCACGCCTGCAACCTCACGTGTACCGGTTGTGGGCGCATCCGCGAGTACGAATCGACGATCAAGGAAAAACTCTCGGTGGCCGAGTGCCTGGAATCGGTCGAAGAAGCCGGCGCGCCGATCGTCAGCATCTGCGGTGGCGAGCCGCTGATTTACCCCGAGATCGGCGAACTCGTTCGCGGCATCCTGAAACGCCGCAAGCACATTTACCTCTGCACCAACGGCGTGTTCCTCCGCAAGAAACTGCACCTGTTCCGCCCGACGAGCCGGATGTTTTTCAACATCCACATCGACGGCCTCGAAGAATCGCACGACATCGCCGTGGAGCGCAAGGGCGTGTTCAAGGAAGCGATCGAAGGCATCAAAGCCGCGAAGGCGGCCGGGCACCTCGTCTGTACGAACACGACGGTTTACAAAGAAACGAACATGGCGGAACTGGACGAGCTTTACGCCTACCTCACGAAGCTCGGCGTCGATGGTTTCATGCTGTCGCCCGCCTACGGTTACGCCGCCGTGTGCAGCACCAACCCCGACGGCGCAGCTGAGATCTTCCTCACCCGCCAGCAGATCATGGAGAAGTTCAACCAGGCGGATGGCCTGTTCCGCAAGTACAAAATGAACACGTCGCCGGTGTACAAGGAGTTTCTGCAAGGCAAGCGCGAACTGACGTGTGCCGCGTGGGCCAGCCCGACTCGCAACGTCAAGGGCTGGAAAGGGCCGTGCTATCTGATTACCGATACGCACCACGAGAGCTTCGACGGCCTGATGAACGACACCGATTGGAGCAGCTACGGCTACGGCAAAGACCCGCGCTGCGAACACTGCATGATGCACAGCGGCTACGAAGTCGCCGCCGCACTCGGCGTCAATTCCCGCATCAGCGATAGCTGGAAAATGCTGAAATGGCAACTGACGTAAGCCTTAATGCTTTGTAGCTGGGGTCTGTGACCCCGGATGCTTTGTAGCCGGGGTCTGTGACCCCGGATGCTTTTCTAAACCTCACGCGGCAGAATATCAGACGGCACGACGTATCAATTCTTGTCTTATTCTGGTAGCCGCAGGTCTTTGGCCTGCGCGGGGGATTCCACCCCAAAAAACCAGTCGTGGCGAGTCTTCGAGACGCGACGCAATAAGCCACAGCGTTCATTCCGGGCGCACGAACCGTCGTGTTTCGCAGACTCACCACGACCCTCAGCGATTGCTCGTGGCAAACGCAGGCTAAAGACCTGCGGCTACCAGAATTAAGAGTTTTCCGCCTTGGAATCATGGAGAGTTTGCATCCCCACCGGCCTCATAGAGGCCAGCTACATAAGAAAGAAAGTGCCATTGGACGTAAGCCTTTCACCAGTCTGGTATCTGTTCGCATTAAAGCGGGAAACGCGCAGCATTCGCCGTGCCGACGTTCGCATCGCAGTCATCGGCATGGGGCCGGATGCGGCCCGCACGAACACCGAACGCTTGCTGCGTGACTCGCCCCCGCCATCGTTGATTGTTTCCGTAGGCATCTGCGGTGGCCTGCGCGATGGCTCGAACGTCGGCGACATCATCGTGCCGTGCGAAGTGGTGACAGCAGATCGTCAGTTATGGAAGTGCGAGCCGCTTGCGTTGCCTGCCACCGGCCGTTTGCTCTCGGTGAATCGCATCGTATCGTCGGTCGAAGAAAAACGCAGATTGCACGTCGAACACGCCGCCGACATCGTCGATATGGAGGCCGCCAGCATCGCCGCGATCTGCGCCGAACGCGGCATCCCCTTCGCGGCCATCAAAGCGATCGGCGACACCGCCAGCGAAAGCCTGCCTACCGAACTGGAACGAATCGCCCCCGACGGCCACGTCCGCATCGGCCAACTGCTACTCGCGATGGGAAAGCGCCCCCGCCTCATCGCGGAATTACTCCGATTGCAACGAACGACATCCATCGCCACCGCACGTCTGGGTCTCTGGCCGGCAACGCCGTGAAGGATTTCCACATCGGCGCTATACTTCAAGTGGGCTAACGGGAATCGATTGTGCGCTGGAAACGTTTCATTTCCGACCGCGAGGAGTATATCTCGCGTATTCGTAGCGGAAGTCGTGAGACTTCTGACGTAGCCCTCTCGCTCCGCGAGTGGATAGCGATGCCGCAAGAATCATTTTCCATCGCATCGGTACAGACTGTAGCGTGCCGATTCGATTCGCTGCAACCAGCGGGTCGCGCAGCGTTATTTTTTCGCGAAATCGGCTTCGAGGGTTTTCAATATCTGAAGGTGCTGGTCGGACCGCAACGGGCTAACCGAATACCACTGGCGCGCCTTCGGCGACACGCCCATGCGCGGCTCGAGGCGAAATTCTTTGTCTACGAAATAGATCTGCGATTCGAGCAAATCGCGATCCGAGATGTGATACACGATCCGAAAGCTGAACTCCTCAAGCGAAAGATACGCATTTCGCTGGAGATTCTTTGAAGCGTCCTCGACAGATTGCATGGCCGCTCGGACGCGAGGATCGACTAGGGAAAGCGGATCGATGTTCAGTTTCCCGACCCAACTCGTTTCGGTCGCTTCGTGTTCGTATTCAGCGGCCCAATCGGTCGGTCGACCGAGATGGTCTGCCACCCGACTGCCGAACTCGATCAGAAACTCATCGATGACATTGTGCCCTTGCTCGACGTCAATGCATTTGACGTGTACGCGACATTCTTCAATTCGCAGTTCGAGAATCCGCGAAAATCGTCCGTTAGATTCTTCCAATGCTCGACCTCGAAAGAGGGCCGCCCGGCCTTCACTTTCGTCTGCGACAACGCTCGCATCTTCAAAATCGAAATGCTCTCGCACGATATCGAGAAAGGTATTCCCGGTAATTTGGCGGAGGGGAATCCAGTCGCGCGGATAAACTCGCGTGGTGGCGGTTTCCAGAATGATCGTATCCACGACTCACACCCCTGCCGGTTTGGTGTAATTGCGATTCGAAGTACCCGATTCCGAAATGCGATTGGATCGTTGTCGTTTGCCTGCTGGCAAACCGGCAGGCAATCGCGTCACGATTTCGTCGCTTTTTCTGGCTATTTTTGGTTCGACGTAACCGATCGGTCCTGTGGCCGCTTTCTCAACTCGTGGTAAACTCGTCCTCCGGATCAGTCGCTCACCAGTGAAGGTCAAACGGAAAAACTTTTTCCGTTTGTCGGCATCCACCGTCTGCGGGAGTTCTGCGACCAGATCGCGTAAAACGAGTTCGCGCATCGCGCGGGTCACCACGGACTTGTCCTTCCCGATCGCCGTTGCAATCTCGTTTTGCATCATCGGCGCGAGCACGAGTTTCGAGAGGATATCCGCATAAGGAGCCGATCTGGCCAAGTTGCGAATGCTGGCAGATTCGGCCTGAATGCGGGATTTCCCTTCGACCCCTACCGCGACTAATCGCAGCCCGGTCAGTATGCCGCGAAGGTAGACGCTCGCATTGTCATCGTTCACGACGGGAAGACTATCGATCGCATGTGTACTAACCGCGCCGAAATGTGCGAGCATTTCCGGTTCGCACCGAGTGATCGTTGAAGCGAGATCCCCGGCAAGGGAATGGACAACATCCATATCCGAAGGATTACGAATCGCACGGTCGATTCCCATTTTGATTCGATCCAAACCAGCCATCATAGCTCCTCTTTTTGCTCTTTCGGACGAAAGTAATTTATTATACCAATTGGCATCGTCAACTAGTTCGCAACGACTTTGCTCTTTTTGCCAAAATTATCGCGGAACGACAAGCTCAACTCGTCCAATCCGCAACGAAATCGCAACTGGGCTAGACGAAACGACATTGTTGAGTCGCTCCGTCGAAAACGCAGAGTTGCGGTATCGGAGCGGTTTGGGAAATCGTTGCTTCCACGATGCAGTTGCGCCCGTTTTCGTCCAATACCGGAACGGCAAAAACACCCACTGCGCCTCGGTTCGGTATCGGTCCGTTTCCCATTACAGTTGCAGCCTGGATACCGACCATAATGTCCGCAAACCGAACGAAGTCGGATGTCCTTCCCGTGTACGCGGGCAACAAAATCATATGGGGTCGCGCGGTCGAAATGGTCGACTGGATGCGTATCGATATCGCATCAATACAAATGAGAATGGTAGCACTCCAGTTCTTCCATTGATAGACGCAGACGCTCGGACCCAGATTGATACCTTCTTCGAGATCTCTGTCGCCGCTCCAGTTTTTCCCTTTCAAGATGTATCGCTCCATCTTTTCGTGTCGCAAATCGTTTCGCCCGTCGCGAACGCGACCGACTGCGATGTTCTTTCGCTTTTCTAAGCAATGGTAACTGCCCGCGACAAACACGGTCATGGAACCCGACGACGCCGAAAACTCGTTCATGAGCTGATTGGCAATTTCGCGATTCGTACACAACTCGGGAAAGACCAACACATCGACGTTTTCTGCCACGGCTTTCTGAAAGATTTCCCGCATCCTCGCGATTTGCACATCAGTATCGACGGGGCCGATCCCGAAGAACGTGTCTTCGTCGTGAGGTGGAGAACACGGCACGGGCACACCGAGTTCGGCGGACACTGCGTTCAATATGCCTACGCCAAATTTCAACGGACATTCATTATGGAATGGAGCGTTTGCGGCGCGGTGAGCGAGATGGATTTCGATTCGAGGTCCATCGTGATTCTGAGGAGGTGCGAGTCCGAATGAAGGCAAGGAATCGATTGGAGGGATCAGGCTCTCAGGGTTCGTCGCCAACGATTGCGCATCCGTTACGCCATACCAGCGTTTCATCTGCGCGAGTGTTGGTCGGATGACGGGGAATAACTGGTCCGGTGCGACAGAGGCACAAACGCCTCCGACCGCGAGCGAATCTTGCAAAATCGCTTTTTGCAATAACTCATTATGGCTTCCGATCGCCGACACGAGCGCGCGATGGTACGACCAGAGGCGTCGCTTCGACATTCATTTTGAGTATTTGCCGATCCGACCAAAACGAACCGTTGTCGAAAAAAAACTTTTGCACTTTCGCCGTGTCTTCGTCGAATAGTGAACTCTGTAAGCCTCTGGCGAGTTCGAAGGCGAGTTGTTCCCATCCTCGCACGATCGTGGCATTCGTGTGCGACAAGTTCCAATTGCGGTAAACATCGCGATTATCCCGACAATACATCAGCAGAGTGCGAATCAACTGGTTGAGCGTCTGGCACTTGCCGATGTCTGCGATCAGTGGGAGCATTGCATCTGGCGATGGCATCGGGCGGACCACCTGTCGAATGGGAATCGGTCAATTCAACGTATCGTAAGAAGCAAATGAAAATACCGCAAGAAAAATGTGGCCCGATGGCAATAATTTCGGCGTGTGCAAAGTGCGATGTACGGCATCACCCACACGATTTCCCGCAGTCAAACAATCCGAGGCGATCCGACGTAAGTCGACTTTTACGTCGTGCGCAGAAGTGTCTCCAAGTGTCGTGAAAGTGTCTCCAAGTGTCGTGAGAATGTCGTGGTCGGTCGATTTTGTGTCGTGGTCGGTCGATTTACTGTTGCGACTTGCGCCGGTTGTCGAATCGACCCCGTTCGACACAACCCTCGACAAGAGTTCGATATACGGAATACGGAACAGCGAAAGACGATCGAAAAGCGGCCTTTTTGGCCCCCAAAAACCGAAAAAAACACCCCAAAAAACAGTTTTGGTCGCTCGACAATTCTGACTTACGTCGATTCTGGCGACGCGATTTTGTACTTCCGGCACTATCTGCTTGCGTCTGGGGTAGGGGTTGGTAGCATCTCAATTCCTCCCTCCCCGGTGTTGCAGGTTCTCCCCATCATGCTGTTCGCTGCCACGTATACGCAAGATCTCGATCCGCTCGGCCATCGCTTTGCATCCACGGTTGTGGCGGCGCTGCCGGTGCTCGTGCTGTTTTACCTGCTCGTGGGGCGGCGTTGGGTCGCGAGCGGGGCCGGTGCGGTCGGGGCGATCGTGGCCGTCCTGATCGCGTGGCTCGTTTACGGCATGCCCGTTCAGATGGCGTCGTGGTCGTTCGTTCACGGTGCGATCTTCGGGCTGCTGCCGATCGGTTGGACGGTGTTTGCCGCGATGCTGCTTTACAATCTCACCGTGGAAACGGGGCAATTCGACATCATTCGCCGATCGATTGCGGGGCTGAGCGGCGATGCCCGCGTGCAGGCGATCCTGATCGGCTTCTGCTTCGGCGCGTTCATGGAAGGCGCAGCGGGGGCCGGTTCGCCGGTGGCGATCTGCGGCGCAATGCTCGTCGGCCTCGGCCTTCCGCCGTTGCGTGCGGCAGTGATTTGCCTGATCGCGAACACCTCGCCGGTTTGTTACGGTGGCCTCGGCGTGCCGACGCTGACGCTCGGGCAAGTGACCGGCATCAATCCCGATACGCTCAGCGTGATGGCGGGGCACCAACTGCCGATCCTGTCGTGCATCATCCCGCTGTACATGGTGAAGTGCATGTGTACCTGGAAGCAGACGCGCGATGTTTGGCCCGCGCTCGCCGTCGGCGGTGGCTCGTTCGCGATCTTCCAATATTTCTTCGCGACGATGCACGTCTGGATTCCCGGCCTCGTCGTCTGGCCGCTCACGGACATCGGCGGCGGGCTGTTCTCGCTGATTACGCTCGCGCTGTTTTTGCGATTCATCTGGAAACCGAAGGACGAATGGAAGTTCCCCGCCGAGGTGGCTAAGCCTTCTGGCAAAGCTCCGGTTGCCTGCCAACACGCCGATATCGACTTCTCCGACGACCTGAAAGCACACGGCACCGAGAAGCCTCTGACCGCGTGGATCGTGGCGAAGGCGTGGTCGCCGTTCTTGCTGATGTCGCTTTGCCTCGCGATTGCCGGGACGATCCGCACGATGGAAACGTGGCCGAAGGCGGACGGCAGCAAGGGGCCGCTCGCTTTCGCAGGTGTGAAAACGACGTACTCGGAGAGCGTGCCGACGTTGCACAAAGAAGTCGAACGGGCGAAACGGCTGCAAAAGCTCAATGCGACCGACGATGAGAAACGCGAAGAAGCGATCTTCAAATTCCCGTGGGTGACCGCCCCCGGTACGCCCGTGTTCATTGCCACGATGTTCTCCGCAGTGCTGCTCGGCGCGAGCCTGCCGATGATGAAGAAAGTCTTCCGCAAAACGATCGTGCAGATGAAAATCCCGATCCCGACAATCGCGTGTATGCTCGGCCTGAGCTACGTGACGAAATACGCGGGGATCGACGCCACGCTCGGTGTCGCGTTCGCCGAAACCGGCGTACTTTACCCGTTCTTCGCGGCGATCCTCGGCTGGCTCGGCGTCTTCCTCACGGGCACCGACGCGGGAAGCAATGCCTTGTTCGGCAGCTTGCAAAAGATCACCGCCGGCGAAGTGTACAAGACCGGCGTACTTACGGATCTCACGTTGCCGCAAGCCGAGGTACTCATCTGCAACGCGAACAGCACCGGTGGCGTGATGGGGAAAATGATCGACGCCCAGAGCATCTGCGTCGCGACGGCCGGCACGAATCAGATCGGCAAAGAAGCCGACATCTTCCGTGCCGTCATCTGGCACAGCATCTTCCTCGCCTGCGTCGTCGGCGCGCTCACGGCACTGCAAGCGTTCGTGCCGCCATTCACGAAAATGGTGCCGATACCATAACGGGGTGTCCTGGTTGCGGCGAAACGTCGCGTGGAAACTGGCTCCGTCTTCGGCGATTGATACGATGTGCAAATGAGCGAATGGCAGCTACCTCGGAACTATCGTTATGCGGGTGTCGTTTCCGGTTTGCGCACGGAGCCGAACCGGCGCGATCTGGCCGTGATTATCAGCGACACGCCGGCGGCGGCGGCGGGGGTGTTCACGCAGAACCGCGTCTGTGCGGCTCCCGTCCACATCAGCCGCGCGCGTTTGCCGCGTAGCGATGCGCGAGCGATTGTGGTTTGCTCCGGGAACGCGAATGCCTGCACCGGCGAACAAGGCATGGCCGATGCCGAACGGATGGCCGAGCTGACCGCCATCGGTGTCGGGTGTTCGCCGCAACAGGTGCTCGTCGCGTCGACGGGAGTGATCGGGCGACTGTTGCCGATGCCGATTCTCGAAGCGGGGATACTGAAGGCGGTGGCCGCTGCACGGCCCGGTATCGATGGTTTCTTTTTCGCTGCCCAAGCGATACTGACGACCGATACCAAAATCAAAACCGTGACGCGGGAGATCGGCGACCGTACGCTGACCGGCTTCGCGAAGGGGGCCGCGATGATCGGCCCGAACATGGCGACGATGCTCGGTTTCCTGTTCACCGATGTCGCGGTCGATCCGAAAGACCTCCACGAAATCCTGACGAAATCGGTGCAAACGACCTTCAATTGCATCTCGGTCGAAGGGCACACGAGCACGAACGACACGGTCTTTCTGCTGGCAAATGGCACGGGGCCACCGCTCAGTGGGGCAACGCTCGCCGAGTTCGGCGATGCGGTCACATCCGCGTGCGAATCGTTGTCGCAGCAAATTGCCGCCGATGCCGAGGGCGCGAATCACCTCATCAAACTGCAAGTCGATGGTTGCCGCAGTTTCACCGAAGCGCGAACGATAGCCAAGGCGATTGCGGAAAGTGCGCTGGTGAAGACCGCGATTTACGGTGCCGACCCGAACTGGGGGCGAATCGTTTCCGCCGCCGGTTACGCTGGGGTGCCGTTCGAGGAATCCGATGTCGCATACCTGCACATCGGGCCATTCTCGCTTTACGAGCGAGGGCGGCCGTTGCCGTTCGACGCGGTGGCTGTCTCGGGCTACTTGAAGGCGAATCGCGACATCACCATCGACCTCCGCTTCACGCTCGGCACGGCGGCCTGCACGTTTTACACTTGCGACCTCACCGAAGAATACGTCAAGCTGAACGCCGACTACACCACCTGATTCTGCAAGCCAAGGCACGGATGCAACCGCTAATTGAAGTACAAAATCTGCGTTGCGAGTTCGGCGGCTTCCCGGCCATTCGCGATCTCACGTTGTCACTCCCGCACGGCCGCATTGGCTTGCTCGGCCCGAACGGTGCGGGCAAATCGACGCTGCTGAAGATCTTCATGGGGCTGATCGCGCCGACGAGTGGCACCGGTCGCGTACTCGATCAATCGCTCGGTGGCGACCGCGACGCCGCAAACAACTGGCAACTTCGTCGGCAGATCGGTTTCATGCCCGAAGCCGAGGCACTCGTACCGGGCCTCACCGGGATCGAGTTCGTCAGTTTCGCCGGGGAACTGTGCGGGATGCCGCGTCGCCACGCCCAACGCCGTGCGCATGAAGTGCTGAGTTACTTGCAACTCGAAGAAGCCCGTTACCGCCGCGTCGAAGACTATTCCGCAGGCATGAAACAACGCGTGAAACTCGCGCAGGCACTCATCCACGACCCGCCATTGTTGCTTTTAGATGAACCGACGAGCGGCCTCGACCCGGCCGGCCGCGACGCGATGCTGAAGCTCATTCGCGAACTCGGCGCGGAACATGGCAAGTCGATTATCTTATCCACGCACTTGCTTGCCGACGTGCAAGCGGTGTGCGAACGGGTGGTGATAATGGCGGGCGGGCGGTTGCGAGGGCAGGGCACGGTGGCAGAACTGTGTGCGGTGCGGAACGACCGCTTCCGGATTCGCATTTTGGGCGATGGTGCCCGTTTCCGCACGGAACTCGAAGGCGAAGGCGTCAGTATTCTCGCCGACAACGGCCACGGCGAATGGCGCGTGACCGTGCCGCCCGGTTGGTCGAACTTGAATTTCTACAAGATGGCCGACCTCTCCGAAGTCGCGATCCGCGCACTACTCCGCGACGACGAGACGTTAGAAGAGTTGTTCCTGCGTTCTGTGAGTTAAGCGGAAATTTCGACGTAATCGACGCGACTCGTTGCGTCAGGAACCGGTATGCCATCTTCCAACATGCCCTGAATGTGCATCTCAATCACCTCTCGGATCGTCTGTCCAACTTCTTCGACTGTCTCGCCGGTGGCGACACACCCCGGCAAATCGGGGACGTAGGCCGCCCAATTTTCGCCCGCGTTTTCGAGGATGATAGCGTATCGTTTCATTTCCGCACGTTACCAGATTTATTCGCTTCCGTCAGTTAATTGTCGTGTGAAGCTCCCGTTTCAAACGATCCTGGCGGTTCTCACTTGCGTTTCGCGTGGCTTCTCGCCACACTCGTATTGTCGCACCCACCTGACCGGGTTCTCCGGGAGATATTCGACATGTTCCGCACGCTGTTCGCTAGTGTCATCGCACTGTCACTCACGTACCCGCTGTCGGCGGCCGATCCCGATTTTCGGGACTTCGTTTCGGCGCAGGCGGTCGCACTGCGAGCGAACGATAAACCGCCCGCAACGCTCGCCGAATGGCAAAAACAGCGTGGCGAACTGCGCGAGAAACTGTTGGCATCGTGGGGCGGATTCCCCAAAGAGCCGTGCCCGCTCGATGTGCAAAAGCACGGCGAGCTCAAACGCGACGGTTACACGCTCGAAAAAATCAGCTTCCAGACGATGCCCGGCGTTCGCATGACCGCGAATGCGTACGTGCCGGAAAAGAAAGGCAAACTGCCCGCCATTCTGCAAGTTCACGGCCACTGGAAAGGCGCGAAGCAAGACCCCGTCGTGCAGGCGCGCTGCATCGGTGCCGCCAAGCTCGGCTTCTTCGTCCTGTGCGTCGATGCCTTCGGAGCGGGCGAGCGCGCTATCGGCAAGGCGCTCGGCGAGTACCACGGCGAGATGGTCGGCGCGCTTCTGTACCCGATTGGCAAGCCGCTATCCGGGATCCAGGTTTACGAGAATATGCGGGCGGTCGATTATCTGCAAACGCGGCCCGAAGTGAACGGCGCGAAGATTGGCATCACCGGCGCGAGCGGTGGTGGCAACCAGAGCATGTACTCGGGGGCGTGGGACGAACGCCTGAGTGCTGCGGTGCCGGTCTGTTCGGTCGGAAATTACCAAGCCTACTTGCGAACCGCGTGCTGCCTCTGCGAAGTCGTACCCGGCGCGCTCACGTACACCGAAGAATGGGGCGTACTCGGCCTGACGGCACCACGCGGGCTGATGGTCGTCAGCGCGACCAAAGATGCGTATCAGTTCTCCGTCGAGCAAGCGAAGAAGTCGATCGCACAAGCCACGCCAGTCTTTGAATTAGCTGGAAAGAAAGCGAATTTACGCCACGCGATCTTCGAGAGCGGGCACGATTATAACCAGGCGATGCGCGAAGCGATGTACGGATGGATGACGTTGCACCTCAAGGGCGAGGGCGAGGGCAGCCCGATTCGCGACCCGGAAATCCGCCCGGAAGCCCCCGAAGACATTCGCTGTTTCCCCGGCACGAGCCGTGCTGACAACTGGCTGACACTGCCGAAGTTTGCAGCAGCGGAAGGTACGAAATTACTCGAACAGAACGTGGCACCGAAGACGGCAGCCGAGTGGGCGACGACGAGCGAGACGATGCGAAAGATACTCGTAAACAAGGTCTTCGGCGGGTTCCCGGATCGTGCGAAGTTGCCGAAGCAAGTGCAAATCGACGCGAAGATCATGCGCTTCGCACCCGAGCCGGGATTGATGCTGACCGCCGACTTGCGCGAGTACGACCCGAAGAAACCAGTGACGATTCTGCTGAATTTCCAGGGCCGCGACGTCGCTGCGAAAAGCGAACTCGCGAAAGAAGTGCGTAAAGCGGGCGGCAACCTGATACCCTTCGACCTGCGCGGAATGAGCATCGCGGGCGATACGATTGGCCGCGCGCCGGACCACAATTCGGCCGAGTGGTCGCTGTGGCTCGGTCGCCCATTGCTCGGCCAGTGGACATTCGACGTCGTGCGGCTCCTAGACTACTTGGAGGCTACCGAAGGTTTGCCGAAAGACGTCACGATCATCGGCGACGGCCCCGCCGGTTTGGTTGCACTCGCGGCAGGGGCGATTGAGCCGCGGATCGGGAAAATTGCGGCAGTCGGCTCGCTCGGAAGTTATATTTCCGACGAACCGTACGTCGGCCAGCGACTCGGATTGATGGCACCCGGCATCCTTCGCGACATCGGCGACGTCGCACACCTGGCGGCACTCGCGGCACCGAAACGGGTCGCGATCGCCGGTGCGGTTCACGGTGGCGGAAAAGCTTTCACCGAAGCCGAAATGCTCGCGAACTATCGACCGGCCACCCACGTCTGGGCGTTGTTGAAAGCGACACCCGAACTGAAAATAACACACGCGGCCACCGCCGCCGACGCGTTAAAGATGCTCAAATAATCGAGGTGACATCGTGGCGAAGAAAACCACAAACGAAACTCCGAGCCTGTTCGATGTACAAGAACCGTTCGCAGTCGTTGCGCCGCCAGCCGAATTCCCGACTTCGTGGGCCGTGCCACTGGCGGCGGAATTCGGGCAGCCGTATTTCGCGAATCTGCAAGAGTTTGTGACAGCGGAGCGTCAGTCGAGTCAGATTTTTCCAGTGGAAGCCGACGTGTACAACGCCTATCGCTTCGCGCCACTGGACGGCGTGAAAGTCGTGCTGCTCGGGCAAGATCCGTACCCGACACCCGGCCATGCGCACGGCTTGTGTTTCTCCGTGCAGCCCGGCGTGGGAATACCCGCATCACTTCGCAACATCTATCAGGAACGCCAATCGGATCTCGGCATCCCACCTGCGAAGCACGGGTACCTCGCATCGTGGGCGACGCAAGGAATCCTGATGTTGAACGCGGTGCTGACGGTTCGCGCGGGCACGCCGAATTCGCACGCCAACAAGGGCTGGGAGAAATTCACCGATGCCACACTGAAGGCCGTGAACGCGAAAACAACACCCGTCGTGTTCGTGTTGTGGGGCGGGTATGCACAGAAGAAACGCCCGCTGATCGACGAATCGCGTCACGCCGTGATCGCGTCGGTACACCCCTCGCCGCTGTCAGCAAACGCAGGGTTTTTTGGCAGCAAACCATTCTCGAAAATTAACGCACTCTTAACTGACAAAGGCCTGTCACCCATCGGCTGGACGCTACCGGAAAAAGTCGCGTAATCACTTCGCGACAGGCATGGGGAACTCGACGCGGAAGCTCGCGCCTTTCAGTGGTTCGGATTCGATTTCGAGCGTCGCATGGTGGTGTTCGAGCACCACGGCCACGAACGACAACCCGAGGCCCATACCTGCACTGTAGCCTTCGTACAAAGCGTTATCGCGCTTCGTGGTGAAGTGCGTTCGCAGGCAGTTGGCCTTCACGGCGTCGGCCATGCCGATGCCGTTGTCGGTCACTTCGAGAACCGCGTTCCCCGTCGTTCGTCGCGTGACTAGCGTAATTTCGCCCTTCCACGATGCGGCCTCTATCAATCGCTGTTTGCGGATAATCGGGTCGATTGCGTTATCTTTCCGCGCGATTTCGCGAAGGTGATTCCGCATCTCGAACGTCGCATCGCGTGCGTTGAAGATCAGGTTCTCGATCGCTTGTTGCAGGTGCGACAAGTCGCCATCGATTTCGAGCGAGCCGGGTTCGATGTCCGCAACGATGCGCACTTTCCACTTGTCCCACGCCATTTCGGACCACGTTTGCACCGTTGCGAGGATCAGCGGGTTGAGGTCGATTCGTGCGACTTCGGCGTTGCCGGGGTTGCGACTGACGGTGCGTAAAATCTGCTGAAGCCGCTCGGTCACGGTGCCGAGTGTCGAGCGGACTTCGTGCAACATGCCTTCTTGTTCGCCGGACAATCCGTTGGCATCGATGCACCGTACGAGGAGATCGTTCGGGCGCACGAGCAGGTTTTTGATGTTGTGCGCGTAACTGCCCGCCATGATGCCGATACTCGCGTAGAGTTGCGATTTCATTTCGAGCGCGGCCTTCTCCGCCTCGGCCGTGCGCCGCGACAAATCTGCGGTTTCGAGCTGTTGCTGTAGCAATTTTCCTTTGAGTTCGCGTCGCGCTTTCTCGGCTTCATCCTGCTTCCAGAGCGATTGCAGTAGCTCCAGTTCGCGGTGTTCTTTTTCGGCCACCGCCGTCAATCGTGCAACTTCACGGTGTCGTTCGCGCATCAGGAATCGATAGACGAACAGCGTTGCCAGTGCCGTGGCCGTTAGGAGCAATGCCCCGGCAACGAACGATTCGCGGCGGCTGTCTTCGTACTGTTGTTGCAATTTGTTGAAGGCATGAACGCGATACTCGCAGCGGATGATTGCACGCCGATCGTCTTTGCCGAGTGGCTCGTATTCGAGCAGGCGGATCTGCCCTTGCTTTTGTCGCGCGGGCCGCGGCACGGTCGACACCCACTCGATCGATTCGCCATCGGTCGGATTGTGGTTCGCCGCGGCAAGATCGATCTGTATGCGATAGATTTCCGGAAACAACGGCAACTGATTCACATACGCTCGGGTCGGTTCGGCGAGTGACCGCATATGCTCGGCGATCTCCGTACGCTTAATTTCCAGTCGTTTCGGGTCCGATGTGCCCGTCGGGTCGTCGTCGCGTAGTCGAACGTATTCCTTCACGAGTTCCGGAAGCGTCTTGCGAAAGTTCCGCGCTTCGTCGAGCCATTCGCGGATCGCGGCCCGGTCGGCGTTCTCGGACCAGTTCGCCCGCGCCATCAGAACCATGGCCAGCCAGACGACGAGAATGCCCCAAAGAATCACGACGGGCGCTAGGCCACCGACATATTTCCAGACTGCGCGGCGAGCGGGTAATGCGATGGCTTGGACGGTCGTTTCGGAGAGCGGGGAGCGGTTCATCCGTTAACCCTCCCGATCGGGCGACGGGTTTGATCGAGCATCCATGCCCGCACGAGTTGCCATTCGCCGCCGCGCGTTTTCCGCCACACTTCGACGCGCGCTTCCGGCATACCGATACCGATTTCATCGGCTTCGATCAGCGGTTTCAGTAGCATGACATATTCACCCGTCCCGCCACGACGGTTGCCACTCGCATCGAAGAACCCACTCTCCGGATTGCGGAAGCGGTTGGCAATATCCTCGGCACTCGTACCCAGCGTATCGCCAGGATTCGCGAATGCCGCTTCGGTGAGCGTGCGAACGATTTCCGCGAAGTGCAACACATCATCGGTACTACTCGGCGGCGTCAATGCGGCGGCGGCAGGTATCGCGCGTGCGGGGTTCGCTTCGTCCCAAGCAATCGGGTTATTGTGCGTGAATAGTACGAGCGGGATCGGCATCCCGCGAATCGGCCAAGCGAATTCGCCATCGCGGAGGATCGTGTTCACGCCCATACCATCGCCGTTGATCGCGACGAGTTCGCGGCCGATCGTCGGCGACGATGCCGCGAGTACCCGCAAGAACCGTCGCGCCGGTGACGGTACCGTCGGCACGATTAACAGCGAGCGTTGCGGCGGCAGGCGACGGATTTCCTTGATCATCGAATCGGCGGCTTCCTCCTCAGCGCGGTTCGGCGTGTAAAACCCACCGACGCTGAACGGCACCTGCCAACCGGAGATCGACGCAGTCACCGGAGGCCATGCGGGCGGGCGGTACGCTTGCAGCACCCTCGGCAGCGCATCGCGACACTGGCCGATCAGGTCGCTCGAATACGGGTCGTCGTCCCAGTCGACGTAGCAGATATTCGGCTTGTGCTGAAGGGCATATGTGGAAAGTAGCCCCGAGCCGACGGCTTGCATCGCGATACCGGCGAACGACTGCGGACGCAGATTCGGCGATTGCCACACGAAATCCAGCATCGCCTCCGCCATCTGCCGGTTGTTGAAGCAAAAGCGAAACGAGCGGTTCGGATAAATCTGCAACAAGTCCGAATCGTCGCCGTCGCCATCTTCGCGATTGCCCGTTTCGCCTGCCCCCGAGTGGACCTTCTCCGCCGTGGCATTCGTAATCAAAAACAGCGGTCGCTCGCCTTTCCATTCGGTTTGGCGGGCGAGCGCCCACGCCATATCGCGGGCACGGTCGCTCGAACCGCCGCCGACGATCGCCAGCGGCGCGGGGTCGCGTTGGGCGAGGAGTTTCATCCAGAACACGGAGCGATGATCGCTGCTGAGTTTGTACCAGCGAATCCGCAACTTCCCGGTCCGCCCTTCCATGCCAATCACGACCTCTGGCACGGCCGTCGTCTGGTCCAAGAATGCCGTCGAGTCGTCGACCGTCATGCCGGGTAACAACAGGCTTGCACGGTGAATGCCCGACACGAATCGTTCCCAGTTCGCGCCGCTCGTCGTGGTGTTGAACCAGGCGATTTCTTGGTCGCCCTGCGGGACGGACATCGGCACGGCATACGTTGTTGACGTTAGCCCCGGCACGCGCACGCCGTACGCCAACAGCGCGACGGGTAAGCAGACGACGGCAATCAGTAGCGGCCAGCGCAGGCGTTTCATGGTGTGGCTCTGGGACCAAAACCGATGCGATTTAGGTAGCAGTTATACTTGGTGAACTGAGATTTGACATGTTCGTCAGAGGTACGCGAACGCGGGCATGATTCAAATCGCGGCGATGTTGGGTAGCAGAATGACTCCAGCCACTACCCACCCCCCTACCGTGGACTCATGCCCGAATTTCGGAACCAACCTAACCCAGCAAGGACTTACGTCCGATTCGGGTGGTCGCGATCAACACCCGAACCAATGTTCCGGTGGTTCGTTTTGGCAAAACTGCAACCGGGTTTTGAACCGTGCCCGCAGTTGCGACTCCGGTGCTACCGCGGCAAATCCGCTTTATACGCGGTCGTCGGTTCTGGCACGGCGTACGCGGGGGCGGAGCCGAGTTTGAACTTCATCGTGGTGGCGACGATTTCCGTTTCACCTTTACCCCGTTTGCAGCGAACTTTGACGTTGCCCGCGAGTTCGACTTCGCCGGTGCCGGGCAGCACGGTGAGCTGATCGCAGGTGCCTTCGCAGCCCGGCGCGGAGAAGCGAACGCCGCCGGTCGCCTTCAACGGCGTCACGCCATCGCCCTTCTCGATCGAGCGGACGTCGATCTTTTCGCAGGCGGCTTTCAGAAGCACATCTTCGCCGCTGAGGACTTCAAACTTCGGCTGCGCCATGCCGAGACGCACGACCACGCGAACCGACGAAACTTCGGTCGGCGCTTCTTCGGGCTTCGCCAACGGCTTGCGGCTCGCAACGACCGCGGGCACTTCACGTATCACGGGAACATCGAGAGTGGGAGTAGCGGGAAACTGAGTTGGAGGAATTGGCTTCACGGCGGTCATCGGTAACGGCAAGTCGATGACTTTATCCGCCACGGGGGCGTATGTGGGCGGGCTCAGAGTCGGTGCCTTGACCGCCTCGGGGATCATAACGAGTGGTTGAACGACGACGAGTTTTGGTATCGGTGCCTCGGGCATTGGCAATTGCGGTGGTTCCAGACTGAGCATTGGCACAGCCACGATGGACGGCGTAGGCAGTGCATCGATCTTCGGCAACGTCAGGGTGATCGGTGGCGCGACGGCGACTTGAAAGGGTGGGTTGGCCGTCGCGGGGACGATCAGCGGCACGATCGAGACCGTCGGCGCGTAGTTCGCGCTTTGCACGGGTGGCGGGGCGGGGCGTCGAGACTGGAGCGGATTGTTGCCCGAACAGTGCGGGTCGGCCGAAGCCACCACGCCGGCAATCGAGATGCCGAGTACGCCAGCCAACAGTTTCCAACGCGTCAGGGTCATGTGCGGTTCTCCGGGCTTGATGGACGAAATCGATCAGCCCAGTGATACCGCCATGTTTTTTCCGTGTCTGCGCCAATTCCGCTAAAGTTTCTCCGCTCCCGAATCGACACCTCGCGTTTACTTCTCGTACAGCGACCTCAGTGTCTTCACCGCAACGGTGGCCCACTCGACGACGTCTTTGTCGCCTTCGGCAACGAGACCTTCCTGCGTTTGGGTTAGCCACAGGCGATTCTTGCCGAACTTCTTCTCGGCCAGTTTTGCCAGCATCTCGCGAAAATCATCGGGCAACAGCGGGAACACGACGCGCCCCTTCGCTTGCAATACCTTCAACTTCAGCTGCAATATCGCAATCTCCGATTCGATCGACTTCGCGATCTGCGCTTCGATCGACTTCGCATCTTCGACTTTTAACGGCGGAACTAACCGAATCCCGAGTTGTCGAACTTCATCACCCAGTATCTGGACACGGCTCAGGTTTGCCTGAGTATTCGCCGGACGGCGGAACAGCCACTGAGACACCCCGCCGTTCGGCCCGAGCGACGTCGAGCCGAGAAACTCCCAGTGTTCGCTTTCGCGTGCCTGTAGGAATGTGGCGAACTGTGCCGCGTCGAACGTATCGCTCATCTCGGCAAGTTGGTACTCCCATTTCGCGGTTTTGAATGAGATGTCATTCGCGAGTCTGGCCAGAATGTCGTTCTCTTGTTGATCGTAGTCCAGGACGACGACCCCTCGTGCTTTGTTATAGTCATCGGCTCGCTGCTTTAACTCGGCCTCGGCGTCCTTTTTCGTTGGTGCGGCCTTCGTGGGTATCGCCGTTTGTGCGTCGGCGGTGGCGAGCCAGCCGGTGCCGACGCTCAGTCCCAGGCCGCACGTTAACAGCACGGTGGCTGCCAACATTTTTACCGATGTCATGCTCATTCCAATCGCTCCTTGAGAGAGTTGCAGAATCGTAAGGGGAACCGCAAACCCGACCTGCGCGAGTGCGGAAGTTTTCGCCACCAACACGGCGGGTGGCACCGCGAGACTGACCGCCGCAACGCCGCCGAGTGTGAGTCCGCGTGCGTCGAGTTTCGCCAACACCGCATCCTTGGCCCGCGTCAGCCGACCGGAGAACGTGCCGAGTTTCCATCCGAGTTGTTCGGCCGACTCGGTGACGCTTTTGCCTTCGAGACAGCACAAAACGAACGGTAATCGCAGTGTTTCCGGTAGTTTCGCGGCTTCTTCGTGAACGGCCGCAAGTGCCCGATCCCACGCCGACTCCGGAACGGCGTGGCCGTTGCCTTCGTGCGCGGCCGTGGCTTGCTCGCGCGCCGCGCGCCGCTTCGAGGCTTGCCGGGATTTCGCGCACACCTTGTATGCCACCCCGTGCAACCACGACGAGAGTTTGCCCGCGTCGCGGATCGTTTTTGCATTGCGAATGAGCACGAGAAACGTGGCCTGAAACGCATCGTCGGCCTCGGCATCCGACCGCGTGAGGTTCCGACACGCCGCCCACACCAACCGACCGTGACGGCGCACCAACTCCGCAAACGCCGTTTCGTCGTTCGCCACGAACCGGCACAGCAAGTCCGCATCCGGTACCAGGTTGCTGGCATCGACGAGCGAACGAAACACAGCTTGTAGGGAACGCGATGTCACAGCCACCTCACCGTCGGGTTACCGAGTGAGTGCCCACCGACGAGGAAGTTCTACGGACGATGAAATTTATTCTTCACTCGTTTCGCCGCGCAGACCTTTCGGCAACAGGTTCCGTATCGCCTAATGACCTATCCCGACATCGCGCGTTTCAGCCATGCGCGGGCGAAGGCCCAGCGACGGTCGGCGGTGCTGCCGGAGATGCCCAGTGAGTTAGCGGCTTCATCGGCACTCAAACCGGCAAAATAACGCAGTTTCACCAACGCGGCATGATCGGGATACGATTCGGAGAACGCGATCAGAGCATCGTCCAGCGCCAGTAACTCGTCGTCGGGTGTAGGCGACGCAAACGCATCCGGTTCGATGCCTTCTCGCTGTGCCCCGCCGCCACGTTTGAGCGCCTTCCGCGTACGCGCCTGATCGACGAGAATCCGCCGCATCGCCTCGGCGGCCGCCGCAAAGAAGTGTCCGCGCCCATCGAATTTCTGATCGCCAACCAATTTCAAATACGCTTCGTGAACCAAGGCGGTGGCATCGAGGGAATGGCCGCTCGGCTCGTGCGCCAGCTTTGCGGCCGCGAGTTGGCGAAGCTCCGCGTAAACAATCGGCAACAACTCCGCAGCCGCCAGCCGGTCGCCGCGGTTCGCCGCTTGCAGGAGATGCGTAACGGGGGTCACGGGATGCTCAGATCTTCGCAGGCCTGCTCGTAGCTGCGTTCGAGGTCGAACAGAAGGGAATGTGTGTCTGTGAGCCATAACGGCAGCGACGGGAGCGATTGCCCCACAGTCATCGGGCTGGACCACGCTACCAGGTGAGCGCGGGTGCCCTCAGCATTCGTGGTCCACCGGCACGACGAAGCATAGAGCGGCGATGGTTCCGGTTCAAGGTTCGGGTCGGGGTGACCGATGAACGTCATCAGTTCGGCATAGAGGTTCGCATGACGAATCGTCACCAGGTCAACAATGCTCACAGCCACGCCTTTGCGCAGCAGTGCCCCGCACTTGCCGATGAAGGCACGTCGCTTCTCGGGCCGATCCTTGTTCGCCGGGCTGACGATCTCAATGACAGCTACGAGTGTTCGTTCTTCTTCGACGCTGTAAATCTCGACTTCAAACACGTCGTCTTCCGGCACGTCGGTCTCGATCGCCCAGGTCGGTTTTGGGCGGGCGAGCGTCGCGGTTGCAACACCGCCGTAGCTATTGGTGATGCCGTTTCTTGAAATTTCGTCTTCCTCGAAGGCGGCCAGATCGATCTCGAAATAGGCCCCCAGTTGCGCCTGAGGTGCTGCGACAAAGCCCGGCGGCAACTGCTTGCGAATTTGCTGAGTAATAACCATCGGCCAGCCACCATGGAGCGATGTCCATGAGCCGTATTTGGTCGTCGGCGGTCGAAAGTGGTCGCGGAGCGGCATGAGATCCTCCTTGAGTTCCATTGTATCGAACCCCTATCACTTCCGCCGCCGCGAGTAGGCGCAGCTCCGCATACACGATTGGCAACAACTCCGCGACCGCCAGCCGGTCGCCGCGGTTCGCCGCTTGCAGGAGTTGCGTAACAGGGGTCACTTCTTCGGCTCCGGCAGCGGGGCTACCTGCGGGTACTTCGCCCGTTCGGCCCGCCACTTCTTGACGTCGTCGAGCTTGTTGGTGGCAACGGAGAGATCGATGAGCCGGTCGAGCGCATCGGGGATGCGGATTTTGCCCAGTTCCGGGATCGTCTTCTCACGGTCTTTCAACCCTTGGTAACCTTTCAGCAGCAGTGGTTCGGCGTCGGCATACTTCTTTTGGCCCACCAATGCGGCACCCAACATTCCCATCACTTCAAAACGGATCAGATCGTCGGGCATGCGCTTTTCGTAAAAGGCGAGCGCGGCACGAACTTCGGTTTCGGCCTGGGGATACTTCATTTCCGATAGCAGGGCCTGAGCCAGTCCGTAATGGCAGGCACCCAAGCTCGGGTGATCTTCGCCGAGAGCCTTCCGGATACCGTCGCGAGCCGATTCGTAATTCGCCCTCGCCTCCGCGAACTTGCCTTGAAGCCGTTGGACTTCGGCCAACATGGGGATCATAACCAGCACCTCCGCCTCGCCTTTCGCACGTCGCGGCTCGATCATTTGCTTCAGAACGTGTTCGGCATCCGCGTATTTGCCTTGGCTCATCAACTTGATGGCTGCAGTGAAGTTCTCCATTTGCTGGAGAGCGTCCATGACGCCTTCCTCCGCTGCCCGCACCACTTTGTCTTGGGACTTCTGCTCCGGTGTCCGGCTACCGGCTGGTCGATCCGACGATGTTTCGGCGAATAGTTTTCGTAGGATCTCCCGATTCATCTGAAGTGCTTTGGTCGGTTCTTTTCCCTCTAAAACGTCGCGAAGTCCGGCCATCATTTCCAAAACCGTCTTTCCTTCGGGGTCGTCGCCGAACGATCGACGAACCTGCTCTTCCAACACAGGAATCGTGGCCAGGGCTTTCTGCTTTTGTCCTTGACTGGAGTAGAGGTTGATCAATTCAATCATCGCCTCGACATACGGGTCGCGAACGAGGGTCTCGACATCATCTCGTTCCACGTGCGTCAGTTCGGCTCGGTACAGTTCGCAGGCTTTTTCAAACTGAGTCTGCGCTTCCGAAAGGAGTCCACGGCCCAAATAGGCATTGCCGATGGCGCGGCGGATCGAGGCCTCGATGAGTGGTTTCCCCTCGAATCGCTTCGCGATGTGCGGGACAGCCCGATCGAGGGCCGTTTTCAATTTCAAGTCGGGGTCGGGCCTGATGTCACCGGGACCGCCATCCAACGGATTGGCTTGGGCGATCAAGTCGCGTTCCAGAAATTCTTTCACAGCCTCGGCGATCTCGGTCTGTTTACGAGCCTTCCGTACCTCAACTTCGGCCTTCTGCCTTTCTTCTTCTGCACGCAACCCGTGATGAATCGCATCCCGCTCGGCGAGCGTCGCCCGGGTTGCGTGGATCAAGCTGACCAACGTAGCGGCGAAGAGCACGAATACAAACGCACCAGACGTGACGATCGACACCCGGTTCTTCCGGTATGCCTTCCGCAGGCGGTAGCCCAGTGTCGGCGGGCACGCTTCCACCGAGTCGCCGCTCAGGTAGCGCTGGATGTCCTTCGCCAGGCCGTTGGCGGTGTCGTAGCGGCGGGTGCGGTCCTTCTCCAGCGCCTTCATCACGATCCAGTCGATCTCGCCTTTCATGAGGGCGGAGAGTTTCGCCGGTTCGCTCCCGCGGGTTGCGGCGATGCTCGCTTTCGCCTGCGAGGTGCTCAGCCGTTGGCTCGGGCGAGGCGGTTCTTCGTCGCGGACAATCCGCAGCACTTCGTCGAGCGCGGCCTTCTTCATCCGCTCCTTCTCGATCGGCGGGCTGCCCGCAAGTAGTTCGTACAGCAGCACGCCGAGCGCGTACACATCGGCCCGCGTATCAACATCGAGTTGGTTGAATGTGGCTTGCTCTGGTGCCATGTACGCCGGCGTGCCGACGAGCGCGCCGAAGCCGGTGTAGATGGTCTTGTCGCTGAGTTGCTGGCCGATCGCCTTCGCCACGCCGAAGTCGATGACCTTCGGAACTGGCAGTTCATCGTGCAGTGCCACCAGGACGTTCGACGGCTTGATGTCGCGATGGATGATCCCCTTCATGTGGGCGTGTTGAATCGCGTGGCACACGGGAATGAACAATTCGAGCCGTTGCTTTGGCGTCAGCTTGCGGGCGTCGGCGAACTCCGTAATCGGCGTGCCCTTCACCAGTTCCATAACGAAATACGGGCGGCCATCGGCCGTGGTGCCTGCGTCCAGCACTTTGGAAATATTCGGGTGATCCATCACAGCCAGCGCTTGCCGTTCCGCTTCGAATCGGCCGAGGACGCTTCGCGAATCCATACCAGACTTGATGAGTTTGATCGCCACGCGACGTTTGATCGGTTCGAGTTGGTCGGCCACCCAGACTTCGCCCATGCCGCCTTCACCGATCTTTTCGAGCAACTTGTACGGCCCAATCCGATCCCCTGCAGACGCAGAATCTTTGACGGTCACCGGTTCGTACGCACCCGTGCGCGCGAGATCGACCGGGGGCCGGTCCAGCGCGTGAGAATTGCCAACGGCGGCAAGCAATTCCGCTACCCGTTGACGTTGCGCAGGGTCCGGGCAGGCACGATCGAGGAACGCCGCCCGTGCGACCGGATCGGCAATGGCCAGTGCGTCGGAGAAGAGCGTTTCGTCGGACATCGGGTAATCCTCGTAGTGGGGCGATACGAGATCATGCGGAATCGGCGTGTCAAACGCACCACGGAAATTGCGATTCTCGCATTTTGAAGCCGCTCACACCCACTTCACGTTGACACCCAGATACTCGTCCTTGTTCTTCAACAAGCCTTCGTACGCTTCGCCGAGGCCTTCGGGTGCGATGGTATGCGTGACGAGTTTGTTTAAGCTCAGGCGACCGTTAGCGATCGTTCGCAACAACCACATTTGCGCTTTGTTGATATCCCATGCGCCCGCTAAGCGGATGTGTGCGGGTTCGAAGAGCATGTTGCCGTGCGCGCCGCTGACTTCGATGTAGCGGCGGTGCAGGTCGTCGTAGAAGTTCACTTCTGCGGCTTTGCCGCGCGGGCTGCCGACGACGATGACTTGGCCCGCATCGCAAGCGAGGCTCATGGCGGTGGGGATCGCGGCGGGTATGCCGGTCGCGTCGGCGACGACTTCCGCGCCCTTCGTGCCGAGCAATGCGTGCAGTTGTTGTTTCACGTCGCCCGCCTTCGGGTCGATGACGAAGTCCGCACCGGCGGCGAGTGCCGCTTCGCGGCGCATTTTCACTTCATCGATGCCGACAACGGGCGACATTCCGGCGGCGATCTGGCAGCGGAGTGCGAACTGGCCGATGATGCCGAGGCCCAGCACGGCCCCGCTGCGGCCGAGTGTCAGCCCTGCGCGGATCGACGCACCGAGGCCGTAACGCGCGATCACCGCCACGGCGGCTTTCTCGAAGCTCAGCGTGTCCGGCATCTTCCAGACACGGCAGCGTTCGTGGCCCACGGTGAGCAGTTCCGCCGACGCATGGTTGCCGGGGAAACTGACGCGATCGCCTTCCTCGAAGCCACCGGGGAACTCTTTACCCACCTTCAGCACCCGCCCCGCCGCCGAGTATCCCGAGCGAAACGGGAACTTCCAATCGGGCAGGTTCGGATCTTTGAGCCACTGGTGCGAGCCGGTGTACACGGCGAGTTCGGTACCCGCGCTGACGCCCGAATACTCGGCCGCGATCAGGATCTGATTCGCGGCCGGGTCGGCGAGTGCGACCTCGCGGACGCCGACTTTGTACGGTTCGAGAATGACCGCTTGCCGTGCGATAACCATGAATGCCCCCGGTAATTGTGAAAAATGCGCGTGTGACTACAATACGACTTCGAGGAGCTTTTATGCCGCCACCGGACCGAATGTTGAACACGCTTCGCCGGGCCATCGACGCGGTGGCCGCCACGCCGGGTCGCGTCGGGCACCTCGTTCACCTCATCGATGCCAGCGATGTCTTTGTCGTCGGCGATCTTCACGGCCACGTACCGAACTTTCAAGCCATCTGGAAACTCGCCGACTTGGCCGCGAATCCGCAACGGCACCTCGTGTTGCAGGAACTCGTCCACGGGCCATTTCCGTATCCCGATGGCAGCGAAAAATCGCATCAGCTCGTCGATTTGTTCGCGGCGGTGAAGTGCCAATTTCCGGGGCGCGTGCATTACTTGCCGGGCAATCACGAGATGGCACAGTGGACGGGCCGCAAGATTTTGAAGGGCAGCGACGACCTCAACGAGCGGTTCCGCAAAGGCGTGATCGCCGCGTACGGGTCCGCGATGCCGGACATTTATCGCGCGTACATCGAACTGTTCCAGGCCTGCCCGATGGGGTTGCGCACGGCGAACCGCATCTTCTTCAGTCACACGCTGATCCCCGGTCGGAACCTGCCGTTGTTCGACGTACGCAAGCTCGAACAAGACATCTACGACGACAAGGAATATCAGCCCGGCGGCATCGTTTACGGGATGCTCTGGGGCCGCGACACCTCCGAGGAAAGCGTCGAATTGTTCTTGCGAAAGGTCGATGCCGATTGGCTCGTCACGGGCCACATCGCCGCCGAAACGGGCTTCACGGTGCCGAATTCGCGGCAAGTCACGCTCGATTGCTCCGGCTCCCCCGGCGGCTACCTGATCGCCCCCGCCAACCGCGAACTCACGCACCGCGACCTCGTTAGCGGCATCGGCGTGGTGTGAGATTTTCGTTTGAACCGGGTATCCCCACAAAGGTGACCATACGTGGTGGTCGTTGCGAGTCTGAGGGGAACATGGATGAAACGGCACTGATTCGCAAGCTCGTTTTCACCGGGCATCTGAGTGTCTCCGAGCGGAAAGCGTGCTTCTGAAGATGGTGTCGTTACCCTTCACGAAACGGCATGTTCCTCTTTTATAGCCAGCGAGAAGTACGCACTTCCCGGATGAGCCATAAATTTCGTATCGCAAGTCGAATTTCGTAGGCGAGTCAGTTACGGCACGTCACCGATCTTATAAAATGTTCGCTTATCGTTGTGCGGGGAGATAAGATGCAAATACCTACCCAAACACTCCTCGGTTGATCCGCGATCGACACTCCGACAAATACTGATCCGAGACGAACCGCGAAGTGGGATCACGGCTTGCGCCGCGAGGCGCTGACGTCCACGATTCTTGCGGAGATTTTCAACGGCACGCTGACAGCAGGACAACGGCTCGTCGCACAAGAATTAGCCGAACGCCACGGCGTCAGCCAGACTCCCATCCGCGAAGCGTTGATCGCGCTCGCCGCCATCGGCATGATCGACCTGTTGCCGAACCGCGGCGCGATCGTGCGGCGGGTCGGCGAACGCGAGGTGCGCGAAGTCTGCCAGGTGCGGCGGATTCTCGAGTGCGAAGCGGTGCGGATGGCGTGCGGTAAAATGACGCAGGAATCGCTGGAAGGGATTGGCGATGCGATTCGCCAGATTCGCAGCCGTTGCGATGAGCCGGACGCGGAACTCGTACGGATCGCGCGGGTCGTCGATAGTCGCTTGCACGATGCGATCGCTGCGGCGTGTGGGAACGAACTGCTGGCACGCGAAATTGGCCGCCTGAAGCTGTTGTTCCGAGCGTTCCGCGATGGTTCGTGGGAGCGAGTCGCCACTCAGAACGATTACTCGCGGCTCGCCATCGAAGCCGACGAACATATGCGGATACTCGACGCACTCAAGGCGAATGACGCGGTCGGGGCCGCCGATGCGATGGCGCAGCACATACAATCTGGCGAACGCTATTGGATTGGCGTAACCTTCGACCACACTCGGACAATCGAAACTTCTCCACCGATAAAAAAGGGACACCGATGACACGTGTTCTCACTCTGATCGCGATTCTCGCTGGCGGATCGGCGATCCGCGCCGATGGCAAACTTCAGTTCAACCGCGACATTCGGCCGATTCTCGCCGAGAATTGCTTCGCGTGCCACGGGACGGATAGTGCCGCACGGAAGGCGAAATTGCGGCTCGACGACCGCGCGGCGGCGATCGACAAAGAGGCCATCGTGCCGGGCAAGCCAGACGAGAGTAAGCTCGTCGAACGGCTGTTTTTGCCCGACGACGAAAAGAAGCGGATGCCCCCGCCGAGTTCGCACAAGGAACTCAAGCCGCAACAGAAAGCGATGCTGAAGCAGTGGGTCGCCGAAGGCGCGGAGTACCAGCCGCACTGGGCGTTCATCGCGCCGAAGGTAGCTGGGGTGCCGGCTGTGAAAACCGCCGGTTGGGCGCGCACGCCGATCGATCACTTCGTGCTGGCCGAACTCGAGAAGCGCGGCCTGCAACCCGCCCCCGAAGCCGACCGCCGCACCATCGCACGGCGACTTTCGCTCGATCTCATCGGCCTGCCACCGGACCCGGCCGCGGTCGAGGAATTCGTCAACGATAAAGCCCCCGATTACTACGAACGCTACGTCGATAAGCTCATGACCTCCGTGCATTGGGGCGAACACCGCGGGCGGTACTGGCTCGATGCGGCGCGCTATGCGGACACGCACGGCATCCACTTCGATAACTCCCGCGAGATGTGGTCGTACCGCGACTGGGTGATTAATGCCTTCAATTCCAACATGAAATTCGATCAGTTCACGATCGAGCAATTGGCGGGCGACTTGCTGCCGAACGCGACCATCGATCAGAAAGTGGCGACGGGGTTCAACCGTTGCAACATCACGACGAACGAAGGCGGCGCGATTTCCGAGGAATATCTCGTGCTGTACACGCGGGACCGGACCGAGACGGCGAACCAAGTGTGGATGGGCCTGACTGCCGGTTGCGCCGTCTGCCACGACCACAAGTTCGACCCGATCTCGCAGCGCGAATTTTACAGTATGTCCGCGTTCTTCAACAACACGACGCAAGCCGCGATGGACGGGAACATCCCCGACACGCCGCCGATCATTCAGGTGCCGAACGCGGGCGATCAGAAGCGCTTCGCGGCGATCGGCAAAGACCTCGTTGCGGTCCGCGCGAAGATGATCGACCGGAAGAAATCGGCACGCGGCGACTTCGACGCATGGCTCAAAAATGTCAAGCCCGCCGCAGTCGGTGCGATGGTGCCGACCGAAGATTTGCAACTGCACGCGAAGCTGACCGAAGGCACCGGTAAGACGCTCAACCTCACCGTGAACGGCAAAGACAAGCCGGTCACGCTCCCCGATGGCTTCGACTGGACGAAGGGCAAGAATGCGGCGAAAGCGTTCCAGGTGAAACAAGGCGCGAGCGTCGAACTGCCCGAGGTCGGCGACTTCGACACGAAGCAAGGCTTCACCGTCGGCGGTTGGGTGAAGATTACCAAGCGCGGTTCGACGGGCGCGATCGTCTCGCGAATGGACACCCCCGCACAGGGGCATCGCGGCTGGGATCTGTGGATGGAAGCCGACAAGATCGGGATGCACCTGATCAACAATTTCCCCGCCGATGCGCTGAAGGTGGTGAGCCGTACGCCGTTGAAACCGAACGAGTGGACGCACGTTTTCGTCGCCTACGATGGCTCGGCGACACCCGAAGGCGTAAAGATTTACCACAACGGCGTGCTGCAACCGTCCGACACGCAATCGAACACGCTCAAGAGCACGATCCGGACGAAGGTACCGTTCCGCATCGGTCAGCGTACCGATGGTGCGCGGGTACAAAATGTCGCACTCGAAGATCTCCGGCTCTACGGCAAAACGCTGACGGGGCCGGAAATCGCACGGATCGCCAAGACCGGCTACGCCACGGAACTCCTTGCGAAAGAGAAGCGCACGCCGAAGGAAACGGATGAGTTGTACGATTGGTGGGTCGCCAGTAGCGATGTCGCGTACCTCGCGATGAACGCCGACGAGGCGAAATTGCAGCAAGAGGAAATCGATATTCGCTCGCGGGGGACGATCGCGCACATCTCCGCCGAGAAGGCGATGATGGCCGAGGCGTTCATTTTGAATCGCGGCGATTACGACAAGCGAAAAGACAAAGTCGCCCCCGCCACACCGAGCGCGTTGCCCGCATTCCCCGCGGAACTGCCGAAAAATCGCCTCGGCTTCGCGAAGTGGCTGTTACTGCCTAACCACCCGCTGACGAGCCGCGTCAACGTCAACCGCTTCTGGCAGGAACTCTACGGCACCGGCCTCGTCCGCACCTCCGGCGATTTCGGCGTCACCGGCGATGCCCCGACGCACCCCGAACTCCTCGATTGGCTCGCACTCGATTTCCAGTCGGACTGGAACATCAAGCGGTTCTTCAAACTGCTGGTGACCTCGGCGGCGTACCGACAATCGGCTGTCACCACGAAGGAAAAGCTCGACAAGGATCCCGCCAACAAGTGGATCAGTCGCGGTCCGCGCTTCCGCCTCGATGCCGAAGCCGTGCGCGATTACGCACTCGCCGCGAGTGGATTGCTCGTCCGCAAGATCGGCGGCGCGAGCGTCAAGCCGTACCAACCCGAAGGCGTCTGGGAAGCCGTCGCGATGATCGGTAGCAACACCCGCGATTACAAACGCGACAGCGGCGAAAAACTCTATCGCCGCAGCATGTACACCTTCTGGAAACGCGCCGCACCGCCGGCTTCGATGGAGATTCTCAACGCGCCGAACCGCGAGACGTGTACTGTCAAACGCGAACGCACGAACACGCCGTTGCAGGCACTCCTCACGCTGAACGACGTGCAGTTCGTCGAAGCCGCACGGGTACTTGCGGAGAGCGCGCTGGCTGCGGGCGATACCGACGAGAAGCGGCTGGACTTCATCGCCAAACGGCTGTTGGCGCGTTCGCTTTTGCCTGCCGAAATGGGCATCGTCGCCGAGTCGCTGAAGGAACTGCGGACCGAGTTCCAAGCGAAACCCGATGAAGCGAAGAAGTTGATCGCCTACGGCGAAAGCAAGCCCAACGCGAAACTCGCACCCGCCGACCTCGCCGCCTACACGATGCTCTGCAACCAACTGCTGAACCTCGACGAAGTGCTAAACAAGTGAGTATACACAAGCGAATTCGCGGCTGGATACTGTTGATTTTGGCGATGCTGCTACTGGCATCGCTGGTCGGTTACGGCGTGCAAGCAGTGATCCAGCCGCGCGGCTATAACTACGGGCGATGAATTCCGGAGTGCGTCAATGAAATTTGTCTCGTGGGTAGCCGTCGCGTGGTTCGCACTCTCGACAACGATTGCTGTCGCCGCACCGCCCCCGACCCGCACATAATACCCACCTTCACCTGCGAGGCAAACCATGACAGCCCCATTCGACCGAGACTCGTTGGCGAGGTGGTACGCTAAACAGCATCTAAGAACTGACCCAGCGATTCGATCCATCCAGTACCTTCCGACGAATGCCCCCGAACGCGAGATCCGGTTCGTCGAAATCAATGAATTGGTTGCAGACATAAACGATGACACTCTCGAACCGATCGACTTTGGCGTCGATACCGGAATGGAATCCGAGCACAAGATTTTCATCCTGGATGTCACTCCCCGCCAATGGACTCGAATCCGTCAGCATTCATTGGCGTTGCCGCAGGGTTGGTCGTTGACAAATGCAATGCCTTTCGAGCCGAAGATATAAATGAACTTATATCAACAGCATCGGTGGGAACAGGCGAAGTCCGATCACGAGATTCTGGTCGTGCTTCGGCGTCAAGGTATGGCTCCTGTTGCGGTAGATGCGAAGTAGAGTTCCATGACCAATGACAAATCAGTAAATATCGACCTGACTAATTGTAAAGATTTAATTATGCTATTATCGTGTATTTAAGATCAAGACAGGCGCACCGTAACAGGAGAGCGAACGTGCGAATTGAAGTGCTGAAAACATTTCAGATTGAAAACAAAAATGGTGACAGAACAATGCTGCAAATGGTCAGGGAAATGATCCCGTTAAATGAGTTGACCCCAGAACCAGGACTGCCGTCTCATCAAGAGCAAGACAGATACTTCCGCACCGAAGAAGACCACGATAGAGTTATTGAAATTGAGCCGGGTCAGTATCTGGTGAAAGGGCTGATATACCGTCCGATTAACTGAATTAGCCATTGTCGATACACTGCTACAGTGTCACGATTTTTGGTCGAGCAACCCATCTGTAGTTATTGTGCATCAGGCGGCGATTCACTGAAACGGGTAACGGTCGTCAACTCCTTAAGTTCATCAAGACCGCAATCGATAAGTTTCCAGTCTACGGCTGATGGCGAAATCGCGGAAGCGGAAATAATTCGCCGGCGCTGCTTGGCGTCGCCGAGCGAAGTTCATTAAATGTGAGTTCCGAAATATACGGTCGTGTGGTGGAGAGTACGGAATGCCGACGATTAATCAGCTGACGAAGAAGCCTCGACAACCGCAACGGTCGAAGTCGAAACACCCTGCCATGCTAGGCTGCCCGCAGAAGCGCGGCGTCTGTACGGTCGTGAAAACGATGACGCCGAAGAAGCCGAACTCGGCTTTGCGGAAGGTCGCACGGGTTCGATTGAGTACGGGCGTCGAAGTGACCGCGTACATCGGTGGTGAAGGCCACAACCTGCAAGAACACTCGATCGTGCTCGTTCGTGGGGGCCGCGTCCGCGACCTTCCCGGCGTGCGCTATCACATCGTCCGCGGCGTCCTCGACTGCCAAGGCGTCTCGGATCGTAAGCAAGCTCGCTCGAAATATGGATCGAAGAAGGAAAAGTAACCGAGGTTTTGTCGTCGATCGCGTTTCGACGACACGCCGCCAGTAACAGGCACAATCCGTAAAGAGATAGACGAATGGCAAGTAAGGGTAGAACCGCTAGTTACGACAAGCTCGTGCCCGATATTCGCTTCAACTCGATCCTCATGAGCAAGTTTATCAACTGCCTCATGCGGGACGGCAAGAAGTCCACGGCCACGCGCGTCGTGTATCAGGCGATGGAACAAATCCAAAAGCGGATGCCCGACATCGAAACGATCGAAGTCTTCACGCAGGCTTTGAACAACATCAAGCCCGCACTCGAAGTGCGCTCCCGCCGGGTGGGCGGTGCCAACTATCAAGTGCCAATGCAAGTGAAGGCGAAACGCCAAGAATCGCTGGCGATCCGCTGGATCCTCGCCGCGATCCGAGCCAAAGCCGGTCGCCCGACGTACCTCCGCCTCGCCGATGAACTCATGGCCGCCTTCCGCCGCGAAGGCGAAGCGATGGCGAAACGCGAGCAAACCATCAAGATGGCCGAAGCCAACAAGGCGTTCAGCCACTTCGCCTGGTAGGCATCGAGTATCAAAACCGCACAACCCCCGATCGTTATCGGGGGTTTTTGCGTTGTGTTACTCAAAACGGTCGACGATCTCTAAAATGAGGGCGAACCGCGATTGATTTTCCCTCGCTGGCGCGTCGGGCTAACAAGACTAACAGGGCGCGGTCTGATACTTTTTGAGAATGTCTCCGATGACTAAGTCCTCACCGACCGAAGAACTGAAACTCGTTCGCAACCTCGGCGTGATCGCGCACATCGATGCCGGGAAAACGACGACGAGCGAGCATCTGCTTTACTACGCCGGGGTGAAGCACAAACTCGGTGGCGTCGACGAGGGAACGACTGAAACCGACTACGACCCCGAAGAGCAAGAGCGCGGCATTACGATCTACTCCGCGTGCATTCCGTTCCCGTGGAAAGGCTACAACGTCAACCTGATCGACACGCCGGGGCACGTCGATTTCACGGCGGAAGTCGAACGCAGTTTGCGCGTTCTCGATGGCGCGATCGTCGTGTTCGACGGGCAAAAAGGCGTCGAAGCCCAATCGGAAACGGTCTGGCGGCAGGCGAACAAGTACGGCGTGCCGCGGCTCGTGTTCATCAACAAAATGGATGTCGTCGGAGCGAACTTCGCTCGCACCTTAGAGACGATTCACCAACGCTTGACGCCCGATTATGCGGCACACGGTCGGCCCACGCCGGTCGTGATCCCGATCGGGTACGGCTCGGCGAAAGACAGCCCCACGCCGTTTCGTGGCGTGATCGATCTCATCGAAAGCAAAGCCTACTTCTTCGATGCCGGCGACTACGGCAAAACCGTTCGCACGGCGGAAATCCCCGAAGAGTCGCTGGCCGAGTATCAAAAGTACCGGGCACTGTTATTCGATGTGCTCACCGAAAAGGACGAGCACGACCGCATCACGACGAACGTCCTCGAAGGACAAGACCCCGACCCCGTGAAGGTTCGCGAACTCGTGCGCGAACAGACGCTCTTGGGGCGAATCTACCCCGTGCTTGCGGGAAGTGGGCGCGAGCATATCGGCATCCAACCGCTACTCGATGCGGTGCTGTATTACCTGCCCAGCCCGTTGGATCGCCCGCCGGTCGTGGGCACAAATCCGAAGGGCAAGAAAGAAGAGATCCGCAAGCCCGACCCGAAGGAGCCGTTCTGCGGCCTCGTTTTCAAGGCGGCGTGGCACCCGAACGGGCATCGCTTCTTCATCCGCGTTTACTCCGGCGTGTTGAAACCGAACGCCCGCGCGTTCAATCCGGGCAAGGACATCAAGGAGAACATCGCGAAGCTGTATCACATTCACGCCGACCCGACCCGCGGGCTAGAGGAAGTCGAATCGGCACCGGCGGGGGACATTGTCGCCGTCATCGGCCTCAAGGATACGACGACGGGCGACACGCTTTGCGAAACATCGCACCCGATCTTGCTCGAAGCGATTTCGTTCGCGGAGTCGGTGGTCAGCCAGTCGATCGAACCCGAAAGCGGTGCGGATAAGGACAAGTTGGCGAACGCTTTGCAGATGCTGCAACTCGAAGACCCGACGTTCAAAGTGAAGGTCGAGAAAGACACCGCACAAACGCTGATGAGCGGCATGGGCACGCTGCACCTCGAAGTGAAGCGCCACCGCCTCGAACGCGATTTTCGCTTGAAAGTCCGCGTCGGCAAGCCCCGCGTCAGCTTCCGTGAGATGATGAAATCGGGCAAGACGGTCGAAGTCGAAGTCGATCGCATGGGCGACAAACAGGCGTTCGCGAAGCTCCGCGTGTCGTTCACGAACTTCAAATCCGACAAGCCGGTGATCGTGAATAACAGCGTCGCGTCGGACATTTTGCCCGCGTTGTTTGCCGCCGCCGCCGAACGCGGTTTGTTCGACGCACTGCAAACGGGCGAACTCGGTTACCCGCTGATGAACGTGCAGGCGACGATCGCCGACGCGAAGTTCGACCCGCAATGGAGCAGCGAAGATGCGTTCACGAAGGCGGCCGTGCAGGCGTATCGCGAAGCGATGGACGGGAACATGCAACTGATGGAACCGCTCATGCGCGTCACCGTGACGACGCCGAACGACTTCATTGGCAACGTGATCGGCGACCTCAGTCAACGCGGCGGCGAAATTTTGCGTTCCGAGTCCGAAGGCGGAAATCTCAGCGAAGTCGAAGCCCGCGTACCACTACGGCAGCTGTTCGATTACGCCGACCGCGTCCGCAGCCTGAGCCAGGGCCGCGCCGCAAGTACGATCGAGCCGCTCACCTACGCACCCGCCCCCGACGACGTCCGCCGCGAGATGATGGGGGAGTGACGATCGCGGCACGGTTCAAATACCGGTAGTTTTAGGTACGTGGGGCACGTTTTTACCGTGCCATTATCGAGAAAGGCACGTTAAAAACGTGCCCCACATTGATACCCTGTTTTTTACCACGTGACGATCGCATTATGCGAGGTCGAATAGCAGCACCTCGCCGGCCTCGATTCCTTCGATTCGGATCGTCGGTTCGTCTTCGATCGCGAGCGCATCGCCGGCGGACAACGTATGGCCGTTTACTTGTGCCGAGCCGTCGATGAGATGCAGCCACGCACCGCGTTTCGGTGCGAGTAAATACGTGCGTACATCTCCGGCAGATAGCAGCGACGCAGACAGCACCAAATCCTGATGGACCTTCAGCGAATCGTCGCGACCATCGACGGAGGCGATCGTTCGCCAGCTTCCCGTTTTCTCCTCTGTGGAAAACAACTTCTGCCCGTATTCCGGCGTGCGTCCTTTGCGATCCGGCACCACCCAGATTTGCAGCAAGTGAACCGCTTCGGTCTCGGACGGGTTGAATTCGCTGTGAATCACGCCCGTACCGGCGGTCATCTTTTGCCATTCGCCGGGGCGGATGGTGGTGCCGTTGCCCATACTGTCTCGGTGTGCGAGTTCGCCGGACAGGACGCAAGTTAAAATTTCCATGTCGCGATGCGGGTGCGAAGGGAACCCGCCGCCCACCGCGATGCGGTCGTCGTTGATGACGCGAAGGGTACGAAACGAATTATGGTTGCGATCGCGATAGTCGCCGAAAGAGAACGAATGACGGCTATCCAGCCAACCGAAGTCGGTGATGCCTCGCTCGTCTGCACGCCGGATGCGGATCATGATCGTCCCTCCATAATGTATATCCTCATGAAGATACACAAGCGGAGTGACAGCCTTACAGTTAGGCATAATCGCAATCCGTCAACGCCACGAGCCGACCCGTTTGGGTCGGCTCGCGAAGATTCCTAGTCGAATCGGTTTACTTACGGCGTCGGAACGCACGCATCAGACCGACGAGCGGCAGGCCCAATCCGGCGAGCGCGAGCGTGGTCGGTTCGGGGACGAGGTTCGGGTCGATACCGGTCCCTTGGGCTCTCGGCACATCGGTAGCGGTGATGTTTCGATCGATCAGGCCATCCGACGTGCGGTTCGTGAGTGCCGTGAACGAAGCGGTACTGACTTCGCCTAACGTTGAGTTGGCCCAGAAGTTACCGAGACCAATTTGGCCGCTGGGGATCGTCTGTCCTTTATAGGTCCAGGACAGATTGAATGCTTCAGGGTCGTCTTTCGGACTCAGACGATCCGGTGTCGGGCCGACTTTGGACGCGCCGAACGTCCAGCCTTCGGGTGCGGATTCGCCGCCCGGCACGTAGCCGTGAAAGTCGTAGATCGTGAAGTAATTGCCGGACTGAAGTTTCATGTCGGTGGGCAGCACGATCGCGTACGTCCAGCGGAAGTTATCGGCTTCTGGCGTAACCGTCACTGCAATGGGTAGTAGGCCCGCTTCGACCGTCGAACCGGTTGCCACGGCCACCGCGGCTGCGGCCAATAAGCGCGTCAACCATTTTGCGCGAATCATAATTTCGATCCTCCTGTATGTGAATCCGAGTCGCATTCGTTTCGCGGGTGGAACAGTAAGTCAGCCGTTAAATCGTGTCAACCTCAGTTGGAAACTAGCTCGTACGCTTGCGGCGGATGAGTCGAACCAAGCCCATGAGGGGCAAGCCCAAACCGGCGAGCGCGAGCGTTGTCGGTTCCGGCACGAGGTTCGGGTTCGGCGTCGATGTCGGCACGGGCACTACCGTGTCGGTGATGTTCGTATCGACGCGGCCATCGGCCGTACGGTGCGTGCGTGCGGTGAAGAACGAGTTCGTCGCATCGCCGAATTCCGAGACGGCCCAGAAGTTACCGAGGCCCGTCTGCCCGCTCGATAGCGTCGGGCCGGTGTATTTCCACGTTAAGTTCGGCAGCGTGGCACTATCGTCGGGGTTGACGCCATCGGGCACGGGGCCGACGTTCGCGGTCGAAAACGTCCAACCGTCCGGTTGGCTATTGCTCGGCGTAACCAAGCCCGCAAAGTCGTAGATCGTGAAGTAGTCGCCCGAACGCAATTGCGAATCGGTCGGTAGCACGATCGCGTACGTCCAGCGGAATTTGTCGCCTTCGGTCGCGGTCGTCACGGTCACGGGCAACAAACCGGCACGCGCAGACTGACCGACGAGCGCCACCGCAATCACCGCGAGTAACCGAATCCACCGTCGCGTAAATCCTGTCATTTTCGATACTCCTTCGTTGAATTCCGTTTGGCAATTCTGGGCGATTTGGGTGGGAAAGTTGCCGCAACTTCGTGCCACCCGTTTCGCCCAAATACCCGGCGGGAATCATTCCCCCACCAGCCGAGGCCGAACAGTCGCAGGCTTATGGCGGTATCGAAGTCGAGTGTCAAGCCGGATTGATTCACGAGAGAAATTGCCGTGGAAAGGTGTGAAAATGGCCGATTTCGGGTCGAAGGCGTTGGACTATTTTCCGCGTTGACGATCGCTGTGGCTCGATCGCCGCCGCTTTGTGAAGCGCCCGCGAACGTCCACAGCAATGGCATATTGGGCAGGCGATTTACGCAATCATCACCGAAGCCGAACGGGAAATGCGATAAGAAAATCCCAAATTGCGCGACCGTCTACTTTGCGCGATTCGGCGCTTCTGGCTCTGGCTTCTTCGCCGTCTTCAGGAACGCCAGTGCTTTCGTATGCGCCGCTGTGCGCGAAGCCTCATCGGGGAAGGAGAAATTGATGATACTGCCCAACTGCCATTGTGCGTTACCTTGGTTGGGTTCATCTGTTTGATCCGTAACGTAAACGTAGCCGTAATCGACGAGCGATTGTTTGTGAAGAATCAAGCGAACTCCGATGGCAACGTCCCGAACCTGGTAACTGAAACGTCGCTCTTTTCCACCAACATTTGAACCGAATCTCTCTACCATTGTCGAATCCGTTTCCGATTCTGCAATGGTATCCAGGTACTCGGTAGCACCACACTTTCCCAATATCTGGATCGCAGGCGCAAGGCATCGCCTTGGCAAATTCTTGTTGTTCACAACCGAAATTGCCACTGGGAGAATTTCGTTCGGCTTCCCACTGAAAATCTGCAAGCCACGTTCGATGGTGTGAGGGTCTTTTCGATTAGTCATTGATTCGACGAACAATATGCGTGCAGATTTTTCCATCCGCTTCCAACGTTGTACTCCTGGGCTTTTCCAGTCGTTGCCAGAAAACTCCACCATTCGGCTAGTTTCAAGAGTCGAAACGGGTGCGCCGGGCCAATGACTGATTCCATCGAACGGTGCGGTTTCTGTACTCGACGGCCCATGATCTTTTTCCGGATCGGGAAAGGCTTTCTCAGTCCCAGCAAATGTGCCCAAATATACGCAGAAAGCGGCTTCTCCATGAGTGTAACCTGCAGCTGTCAGATTCTTGTCTTTCTGGGGATAAGTATATCGCGGCTCGGCTTGGGCTTTCAATCGCGTTAATATGGACCGATAGCGTTCGGCGGCGTCTTTTGTCTTTGCGTCGGCCATGTATGCCAGTGCGACGGCGGCCCCGTCTGCGCTCAGCATTTCCGCGAACAGTTCTCGACTGCCGTGGTTGTCGCCGATGCGTTTTGCCCAACGAGTCCAGATCGCGTGATCGAAAGTCTTCGTGTAGTCTTTATCCGCTAGGAACGCTTTCGCGAATGCCTCCGCATCGTCTTTGCCGATGCGGTCGATGAGGGTTTCGCAACGCAACACGATTTCGGGGTCGCTACTTTGCAGCCCGATTTTCAGTGCGGGCAACGCCGCCAATCCCAGTGCGCGCAGTTCTTTTTGCGCCGCTTCACGTTCGGCAAATACGCCACTCCCGAGCTTGGGAACGAGTAGTTCGGCACTCGGTTTCGCCTCCGGCTTTACCGCCACTGGCACTCGCGTTTTCGCCCAGTCGATGCTGCCCATCGTTTTGTCTTTGACGCTGAAGATCGTGCGGATTTTGGCGTTATCGAATGTCGCGATCGAGACGTGCGCGAGGGTGTCTTTCGGCTCGCCCTTCGTGCGGCCGTCGGTCCACCAACTGAAAGCGATTCGGCTGCCGTCGGGCGACCACGCGACGCTTTGCACGATGGCGTTATCGTGCAAACCACTCAGCGGCAGCACGACCATTTTTTCTTTCGCGGCCACATCGAGAATGAAGGCCTCCGACAGTCGGACGGCGGTTCGGTTGTCGACATCGTTAAAACTTAAGGCCACCACCTTTTTGCCATCGGGCGAAAACCGTTGTCCGACAATCGGGGCACTGCCATCGGTGAGGTCGTCTCTCACCGTACCATCCATACCAACGAGGCACACCTTGTAGGTTTCCTTCGCATTATGCATATGCGGAACATGTGTGAGAAACCATTTGCCATCGGGCGAAACATCCATGATCTGGTGGCCGGCGGGCAACGTCAACTCGGTCCGTTTTTTGCTGGCGATATCGATGCGATGATGGATCGCGGCTTCACTTGTATAGTTCGGGTTCTTCTTGCCATCAACGATGGTTTTCTTCGTGACGTAGCCGCTCGTGTAGAGACTTTTTCCGTCCGGCGACCAGATTGCAGTCAGTGCCTCCAACCCTTCCGGCATCAGTTCCTCGCCGTTGCCTTTGCCATCGACATCGCGAAGGTACAGTTTGCGGAACATCCACCCCGTGGCATCGCGTTTCGTATCGGTGAGCATCGCGATCTGCCGGCCATCCGGGCTGAGTGTGGCCCGCCCCGTCGAACCGCCCCAACCTTCGGCAAACAGTTCGCGAACCACCTTGCCATTCTCATTCAAAAGCACCGGCCGCCCCGCATGATACGCAACGATGACTTCTTCTCGCCCCTTCGGTACCGGGGCGGAAATCGGCTCTTTCTGGCGTTCCTCCCCTGGCTTTTCCGGTTCCAGCGTTACGGCTGCCCATTGAAGCCCCGTGATCGTCTCGTTGTATTCCCGCTTCACAATCGTCTTCGCGTTGGCTCCATCGGCGTCGCAAACAGTAATGCGGGTCGCCGCCCATTGCGGTGCGGGACCGCCCGGTGGCGCGATGGGTATCGGCGCTCCACGCGGTTGGGGAATCGCCTCGAACCAGCAGATGGCGATCCTCGTACCATCGGGATTCCAGCACGCTTTGTAGAATGCCGATGCTTCCAGTTCTTTCGGAAGTCGGATCTGCGATTCTTTTCGCGTTGCCAAATCGAGCACGTACACACCTTTGACGGAAGCGTCTGTCACCGAACCGGTAACCCTCGTCAACAACACTCGCTTGCCATCTGGTGAGAATCGAGAACCATTTGCAGGATATTGTTCGTCGATTACGATTTGGGGTTCGAGCGTATCGAGCGGCGTTCGATACAGGGATTGCTTCATCGTATTCCAGCGTAGCGTACGAGTGAGCAGAGACTTGCCATCTGGCGAGATGTCGCAGATGATTTGTTCCGACGGCAGTTTGACTTGCGTTTTCTTCTTCGCGGCGAAATCGAACGACCAAGTTTGGGATTGCACGATTACACCAGGTTTCTGCGATTCTTCGAGTTTGTCGGGGTCGATATGCGAGAAGTAAAGACGGCCATTCGGTGCCCACGAGAGAACTGCGTTGTGTACGCCCTCGGCAATAGTCTGCACCTCCGGTTCTTTCGCATCGAGATCGAAACAGCAAATATTCATTCCTACCCATCCTGTATTCGGCTTCTGACCGACAAGAACGGGTTTCTGTTCGAGTATCTCGACGAATGCCATTCGTTTGCCATCGGGCGACAATTTTGCCTCCATGATGCTTCTTGCGAGGTTGTGCATCCGGTAAGACACACCATCGGGTTTCACGATTTCGATTTGGTTCTTTACTCGGAACGACGAAAGAACGATTACCCCTTCCGGCGGCTTTACCTTCGGCAATGGCATACGGATTTGTTGCTTCGGAATTTCGATCTTCGGCACTGGGGCAGAAATGTTCTGCTTCGCGGCGAACCAGCCGATCAGGTATGTCTCTGGCCCTGCGTCCGGGATTGCGAACGACTTCGTCAGTTTCGTGCCATCGATGTCGCCGATGTACAGATCGGCGTCGCCGAGTTTCTTCATCGCGAACCGCTTGCCATCTGGCGACCAGATCACGTTACGCTGTTCGGTGTCAGTGAATACTTCGCGCTCGGTGGCTTTGCCCGTCTTGGGGTTAAAATGGTAAAGCGTGAAGCCCTTTAATTCACCCTTCGGTGGGAGCGACACACCGAGGCCGAGATACGTTTCGCCATTGGGTGACGGCACGAAGAACGGGAACTGGTGCGTGTCGCAAATCGGGACCGGCTTGCCGCCGTTCATGGGTATGCGTAGGTAGCGATTGCCGGGCCGTTTCAAGTCTTCGCCCGTGTTATACTCCATGGCAATCCATTCTTTGCCATCGTGCGTCTCATCGACGATCTGCATGTGGTCCGTCAGTTCGATAGCCGTTTCTTTCTTCGTCGCCAAGTCGATGAGCGTGTGATTGAATGAAGGTAAGCCCAAGGCCCGGTTGACCGGCGGGTCCGTGCCGTTCCTTGCGTTTTGAATGCGCACCACCCGTTTCTTGTCGCGAGTCAACAAGAAGTAGAAATGGTCTTTCGCACTGCACTCGATGCCCGTGTCGGTGGCCCCCGCGAGATCGTTCGGTTTGCCGAGGTGCAGCGTCAGGCCGTCTTCGTCTTCGGTTAGTTGACCCTTCTTGGCAAGAAACAACAGCGTTTCGCCGTTCGCGCTGATACCCTGGAAGTTGCGCCCTGCCTTGAGTTTCAGTTCGCGTTCTTTCTTGCCGTCGAGCGTGAATGCGGCGAGCGTGCCGGTCTTCGCGTCTTGCGTCCACAACAAGCCTTCGTCTTTCTCCACTTTTGGCACCGGCGCGGCGATCGCCTCCATACTCGATTTTGGCACGAAGGAACTCATGCCGATGAGCGCGGTGACGAGTATGCAGACGGTGGTGACGATTTTGAATTTTGCGAGCAACATGGTACGCAACACTCCTGTAGCAATAAGGGAAACGGCGGTCGTTGCCGATGCGAATGCGGGCGGGATCGCGGCATTCGCGGAGAGCGCCAGCGAGGACATTAACCCGGCGGAGAAGACGACGCCGCGCGCCTTCAGCCGCGTTGCGAGTTGCTTGCGGGCAGCGGCGAGTCGGCTCGACAGCGTGCCTTCGGCAATGCCGAGTTGCCGTGCTGCTTCCGTTCGACCGACGCCATCGAGTTCGCACAACACGACCGCGGCACGGTAGGCGTCCGAGAGGTTCGCGATCTCCTCATCGAGCATCGCGAGCACATCGCTATCGGTAGCCGCGAGCGTTGCGGCGGGGGAATCGGGGACATTTTCGACGAGCGTTTCTTTGCGACGGCGGCTCACGGCGTACGCCTCCAGAGCGGCTTTGCGGGCCACACCATACAGGAACCCCCCGACCGCCGAACGCGGTTGAATCGTATGGGCTTTCTTCGCCAACACCACGAACGTGGCCTGATACGCATCTTCCGCCAACTGGTGCTGCCCGAGCAGCCGCCGACAAACCGCAAACACCTTCGGCCCATGCCGCTGCACCAGCAACGCAAACGCCGCCTCATCGCGATTGGCGATGTAGTTTTCCAATAGCTCCGCATCGGGTTGCACTTCGGCCAAACCGAGGCAAAGCCGGGCCAGCACCCCACGGATCGCGACATTCGGCATCGGCACCTCTCCGCACGTCCCCCGGTCCCGTCGTCATCTTATCTGGGGGAAGCGGCACGGCGCGTCGGTGGAAAATGCGAAGTTTCGTTCGGAGACTGTCGCCAACATCCGGGCGGCCTCGTAATCAGGCAATCCGACGCGTCACAATTCGGGTTGGTCAAGTGGACATCGGGACCGGTCGAAATCGAACGTAAGTCGTTGGTGTGGTAGGTTGGTTCCGAAATTCGGGAATGAGTCCACGGATGGGTGGGTGGGTAAGTGCTGGAGTCAATTGGACGGGCTGCGAGCGATCACCTACTGTCAATTCCCCGCGAACGTCTCTTCTCCGATCCTTCGCGCCGCGCGCGGTGGACGGTTTTCGGTTCTCCGATAAGATCGACTACTAATGGTTTGCGCGGTGGGCCGAACTTCCGGTTCGGCTCTCGGCTCCTATTAAAATGGCTTCTGCCGAAGTCTAGGGTGCAGGTGGCTCTTGTTCCCGCCCGTTCGGGTCGTTCGACCCACGGGAGTTCGCAACCGATTTCCTTCTGGAAGGAGCCGGACCGCTATTCGGACCGGCCGACGCGATGCTCGATAACGTACGCAATATCGGAATTATGGCCCACGTGGACGCTGGGAAAACGACTACTACCGAGCGGATTCTGTACTACAGCGGCACCAAACACAAAGTCGGCGACGTCGACGACGGCGATACCACTACGGATTTCGACCCGCTCGAGCGCCAGAAGGGGATCACGATCAACTCGGCCGCCGTGTCGATCGACTGGGCCGACCGCGACGAAAACCCGATCTACATCAACATCATCGACACCCCCGGCCACGTCGACTTCACTGCCGAAGTCGAACGATCGCTGCGCGTCCTCGACGGCGCAATCGGCGTGTTCTGCGCCAAGGGTGGCGTCGAAGTGCAGTCCGAAACTGTTTGGCGACAGGCCACCAAGTACAAGGTGCCGCGGTTGGCGTACGTCAACAAGCTCGACCGCATGGGCGCGAACTTCTGGGCCTGCGTCGAGCAGATGAAAACCAAGCTGCGTGCGAACCCCGTGGTCGTCACCATCCCGGCGGGTCAAGATGAAGCGCTCGAAGGCATCATCGACCTGATCAAGATGGAACTGATCACGCGCGACCTCACGGACAAAACGTTCCGCAAGTTCTTCACCGTCCCCGTACCGGAAAAGTACCTGGCCGAGGCGCAGAAGCGCCGCGAACAGATGCTCGATGGCATCTCGATCGCTTCGGATGAAGTCACGGAAGCGGTGCTCGAAGGCAGAGAGGTCTCGGATGACCTCATTCGCAAAGCGCTTCGCAAGGGGACGCTCGATAACTTGTTCACGCCGGTCCACTGCGGTAGCTCGAAGCATTATCACGGCGTGCAGCATCTGCTCGACCTCGTCGTCGACTGTCTGCCGAACCCGACCGAGCGCCCGCCGATCGTGGCGACGCACCCGAAGACGAAGGAAGTCGTCATTCGCACGCCGGACCCGTCGCAGCCGCTGTCGGCGTTGGCGTTCAAAACCGTTGCCGAAACGAACGGCGACCTCGTGTACATTCGCGTGTACTCCGGCGAACTGCGACCGGGGGAGAACTACCTGAACACCACCACGGGCAAGAAGGAACGGATCGCACGCTTCTACCGCATGATGGGCGACAAGCGGATCTCGCTCGAAAAGGCTGGCCCTGGCGACATCGTCGCGGCAATGGGCCTCGCGGATACGTTCACCGGGAACACGCTCAGCGACCCGGATAGTCCCGTCGCGCTCGAAGCGATCCAGTTCCCGAAGCCGGTGATCGCGCAGGCACTGACGTTCTCCAAGTTACTCGACGCGGGCAAAGTCGGCGAGGCACTCAATCGCCTCGTTCGCGACGACCCGACGCTGAAAACGCACACCGACGACGAAACCAAGGAAACGATCCTCAGCGGGATGGGCGAGCTTCACTTGGAAATCTCGATCGAGAAACTGAAACGCGCCGTCGGCATTCGACAGGAAGACTTGGACTCGGTAAAACTCGGTAAGCCGCGCGTGGCGTACCGCCAGTGCTTCGCACGCACGGTGGACTTCGAATACAAGTTCCAGAAGCAGACCGGTGGCCGCGGCAAGTTCGCCGTGATCGCGGTGAAGTTCGCGCCGTTGAAGCCGGAAGAGGTCGAGCAAAAGATCAAGGAAATCGAGGAACTCAACGATCCGAAGATCAAGCCCGACCCGAACAACGTCTACTTCGTGAACAGCATCACGCAAGGGGCGATCGACAAGCAGTACATCCCGAGCGTCGAGGAAGGCCTCCGCGAAGCGGCGAAGAAGGGGTACAAGTACCCCTTCCCGTTCGTCGATCTGGAGTTCGAACTCCACTTCGGGAAGATGCACGACGTCGACTCTTCGCAAGATGCGTTCTACCTGTGCGCCCTCGAAGCGTTCCGCGAAGCCGAGACAAAGGCGGGCATTCAGCTACTCGAACCGATCATGAAGGTCGTGGTCGTGTCGCCGAAGGACTACCAGGGCCAGATTGCTGGTAACATCAGCAGCAAGCGCGGCGTGATCGAAGAAACCAGCGAAGACAACGGCGTCGCGCAGGTGATGGCGAAGATCCCGCTCGCGAACTTGTTCGGTTACACGAGCGACTTGCGTAGCGCCACGAAGGGCCAAGCGAGCTTCAGCATGGAGTTCAGCCACTACGCGGCCGTGTCGGTCGAACTCGCCGACATCCCGAAGGATCAAGTGAAGAAGTAATCGCCGACGAAAACTCCGGCTATGTAGCTGGGGTCTGTGACCCCGGTTCGGGAAGACCGGCCTCGCAGAGGCCAGCTACAAAAGAACCCCGAACCCCGGCGACATCGCCGGGGTTTATTCGTTGAACGACCTCTTTTCGCGAGAATGCCATGCCCCGCGCCGATGCCGCCCACGAACGCCTTGCTATCGCCGCCATCGAGAACCTCAAAGGCACGGCGACGCTCGACAAGTCGCTGAATGCCGAGGCGCGCGTGGCCGCCAAATTCGAGACGCTAACCGATGCCGGACTGGCGAAGTTGTGCAAGTACCCGCAGATCGGCGCGATCGACATCGCCGATTCGACGAGGTGTACCGAACGTGCGACGGTGAAAAGCCCAGGGACGATCGTCCCTGGGCTTTTAGCTTATTGGGGGGCGGTGCTGCCAACTGGCTGCTTCGGCGGGTGGAAGAAGAGCAACAACAACACCGAACCGACGAGTGCGGCGATCATCGAGACCTGAAACACTGCCGGGTAATTGAGCACGTCTTTGCCGAGTGCGTCTTTGGTTGTGTTTTGCGTCTTGAGGATGCCGCAAGCGAAATTCGCGACGAACGGCCCGACGCCCAGGATCAACACATTGAACAGCCCCTGAGCACTACTTCGCACATCCTTCGGGAAAAACTCATCGACGAAGATGTAAACCGTGGCGAAGAAGAAGGCGTAACAGATGCCGTGAATCACGTTGACGAGAATGGCAGGGACTTGCTCGGGATAGAACGCAAACACGGCGAATCGGACGGCATGACCGAGTACTCCGACGATCATCGTCGTCCGCCAGCCGAAGTTTTTCAGGACGTAGCCGAGGAACAGCATCGTGATGATTTCGGCCAGTTGGCCGATCTTCATAACGGGCCCGACCCAGTTCGCGGGGATGTCCACGACGCCACCATCGGCTTTCGGCCCCAGGAAGGTGAAGGTCCAGTAGAAGAAGCTCTGGTGTACGGCGGCATCGATGAATGTCACGAGGAACAGCACGGCCACGAACGGGTTTTTCAGCAGCTTCATCGCCTTGAGCCAAGCCAACGAATCTTCGCCTTTCACTGCCGGTTTCGGCGGCGTGTGCGGCAGGGTCAGGCTGAACGCGGCCAGGATCAGTGAGGCAACACCCGCGACGAGGAAGATCGATCGCTTGAGATCCATCGCGTCGGCTCCTTCTACGGAAGTGCCGAGCGCTTTGCCGATCCAATCGAAGAATGGAAGCGTGTTATACGCGGGCACTTTTGCCCAGTCGATCAGGATGAAAATGAACGGCCAACTCGCTGCGATCCAGCCGATGGTACCCCAAAGGCGAATCGGACCGAACTGCGTCGAAGGGCTGCGGAGGTTCGCGAAGGCGATCGAATTGGTGATCGACACGGTCGGTACGTAAAAGATGGAGTGGAGCAACATCAGGAAAAAGAACGGCCAGAACACCGCGTTCGCCGCCGCCTCGGTGACTTTCCCTGCCGCGTCGGTTTCCGGCTTCACGAAATACAAACCGAGGATCGCCAGCCCACCGATGAGGTGACTGAAGGCAAGGAACTTCTCGGCTGCGAACTTGCGGTCGGCAAATTGCGTACTGAAGAATAACGCGACGAGGGCACCGACGTTGAACGCTCCGAAGATCAGCGGGAGTTGCCAGTCGCCGTTAAAACCGAGCTTGGGGATGTAATCGAACCCGAGTTCAAACCACGCCCCCCAGATGAAGAACTGCAAGAACATCATGGTGCAGAGTTTTCTGCGCACGCGGTTCTCGCCGGGTCGTTGAGCTATCGTGAGATCGCCAGGCATGTCGGCTCCATTCGCATTCGCGGTCGTGACTCACTCCGGTAATCTGCGAATGTAAAAGCCCTCTCGCAGTAAGGCAACAACAAAAGGGCAGAACGGTGAAGATACCCGGAAATGCAATCGGCCCGCGAGGGTAACCTCGCGGGCCGATGGTTGTGCGTGCGTTTCGCGATCTCAACGCCAGCGGACGACGAACTTGTCATTGCTGAGGATTTCGACTTCTTTGTGGCGGATGTTGTGAATTTCCAAATTGTCCAGCAAGTCTTCGACGTGCGACAGGTTCGAGAGTTCGACCGTCTGCCAGTCGCCGGCGAGCGTATTGTCCATCGCTGAGATCGGCATGGTCTCGGAGGTGGGATCGGTGACGGTCGGCGTGCAGAACGGGTTGACCATTGCCGGGCTGAGTACCGATTCGCGAGTCGCCACGACGCACAAGATGGCGAGCGATGCGAGCGTCAAAGCGATCGTCAGGGAAAGTATCGTCAAGCTGAGCATCGTTATGCTCCATGCGGTGGTGACAAACTAAGTAGTAACTCTGCCCAATGCTAGAACGGAGTCCAGGAACTGCGCGAAGAATTTGTCGAAATAGTCCCGCAGTTTTGCCGGGGTTTTCCGGTCTACGCCGAATCGTACGGTGCTGCCCAAATGAGCGATTGTGGGTTTTGCGCCGGTCAGTTAAATTGAAGGCACAACATCATATACCCCAGCATTTCTAGCACGCTTACAAAATGAAAGCCAATCTGCTGTGGAAATACTCCACTTACAGATCGGCAATAGTTTTCAGTACGTAACCGAATTCTACTATTCACTCGCCGCCGACCAACCCGCCGCGATGGATGTCGGCGCGCTTCGCTTCGTAGGTTTCGGCGAAATCCAATACATGTGCCTCGGGTACCCGTTTCGCGGCGATACAGGCTTGCTTGTAGATTCCGGGCCACCAGTTTTCGTGCGCCGTCAGGCCCTTTTCCTTGACCGTCGCCCAGTTGCTGAGGATGCGGCTCCAACATTCGTCGCCGTACTTCATCGCGGATAGCAACCCGCCGTATTCGGGCACCAGCCACTGCCGCCCGATCTGGCTGTGCAGCACTTCGTCCGCCCAGTCGAAGTCCTGAATCGTACCCATGATCGGCACGCCGGATTCGTGCGCCACTTCGTATTCGTAGCGTTTTCCGCTCTTCGGCATCAGTCCTTGCTCGATGAAGAACAGCACCGCGTGGCGCTCTTGCGGCGTGCATTCGGTGTTCAACCGGTACGACCAGTTGTAGGTGATGCGGGCTTGCGTCCAGTCGACGCCGAGTGCCACGAAGCCGACTTCGCCCATCATCGCGTGGCGGGCTTCGTCCCAGAGTTGACGCGACATATCGCGGTAGTAATTCCACGGCTTGCCGGAGGTCTGCACGATGATGCTCGCCATCATCTCGGGCACATCAATTTCGCGAATGCGTTTGTACATCATCATCAGAGCCTTGGCGCTCGGCGGATACGCCTTTGAATAAAGGAACGCCTCCGCATTCACGCCCTGGTTCCATAAATCCTGGAAACGCTCGTCGCGTTTCGGTATCGGATCGTACGTGTAAGTACTATTCGAATGGATACGCGGGAGGTTCGGCTCATCGACGGGATTCCGACCATCGACGCCGCCCGCGATTTCGAGCAGATTTTCGAGCAACGTGTTCCACGCAGTCGAGTTCGCGAGCGGCAACTCGACGACGGCCGGTTGGCCGAACTCGATGAGGTCGCACAGTTCGAGCCGCGCGAACCGTAAGATGCGCCGCGAGGGTGCATCGGCGAGCGGGTGCGTATCGCGAATGTAGCGTTCGCACGCTTCGAGGAGTGCCGGGACGGCCCGCGAGTAGATGCCGAACAGGATCTCTTCGGTGCTGGGCGCGTTGCGAATTTCGTCGAAAAAGGCTTCGAGCGCCGGGTGCGGCACGACTTCGAGGCCGAGCGGCGGTTCGCGCATCTCGGAGATGCGCTGCCGGAATGCCGTCACATGTTCCGCACACAAATACGCATGGTGCGAGTACGCCATCTTCAATTCGTAGATCGGCTCCGCCGTGATTCGCGCCGTCAAAATCGCGTGCAATCGCACGAAACAATAGTGGAATCGCTTCAATCGCCGCACGCATTCCTCGACCGACAACCCCGGTTGAATCGCGTCCTCAATCGTGCATAGCCCCGCCAGCGGCGGCAGGTTCTTGTACGATTGGTAATTGGCAAGCGGCGTCGGTTCAGTCATGACATAGCCCTCAGTAGGAAGTCCTGAGATTTTATAGAATCCGCCGGGGACAGCGTAGCCGATACGAAACCTGACTTTACTTCGCGAGTGGCCAAATGACGTGGCCGGCGGTCGTCGTACGGATGCGATAGATCGTGCCGCCGCCGGTGATATATAGCGACATGCGGTCGTCGCCACCGAAGGCGCAATTCGTCACTTCGTCGGTCGGCACGGGTAGGAAATCGAGCAATTTGCCTTCGGGACTCAGCACGTAGATGCCGCCCTTGACGTCGGTGGCGGGTTCGGAAGGTGGGTTCGGTTTGTTCAGGCCGCCTGCCACGTAGAGGCGTCCTTTCGCGTCTTGCTTCAGGCCATCGGGGCCTCGCCCTTTGCCCCAATCGTAGAGGAGCTTCTGGCTTTTGAGATCGACGCTGCCATCGCGTTTTAAGTCGAATCGCCAGAGTTTCCGCGCGCCGCCGAGGTCGTTGTTATTGTCCGCGACGTACAGATATTTGTCGCCCGCCGACACCAGCACGCCGTTAGCGCGTTCGACTTCGCGGCCAATCACACGGGCAACGGTGCCGTTGGCGTCGACGCGGTAGACGCCTTCGTACGTTTCGTTTTTGTCGTTGCGCTGTTGCATGTCCTCTCGCGGGCCGTAACGCGGATCGGAAAAGTAGATGCGGTTTTGCGAATCGAGTGTGAGGTCGTTGGTGTGGTTGTACTTTTTGTTATTGAAAGAATCGGTCAGCACGGTGACCTTTCCATCGCGCGATGTGCGCGTGATTCGGCGTTGCTCGGGTTCGCAGGCGAGCAGTGTGCCATCGCGGTCGAACAGCAAGCCGTTCGTGCCCGCATCTTTGCGGAAAATCGAACTCTTGCCGTCGCGGCTCAGTCGGTTGATGTGGCCATTACCACTGGAAAACAAGCCGAGTTCGGGATCCCACGCGGGGCCTTCGCCACCTGCACCGGCAGCCGATTCGACTGTCAGTTTCGCACCTCGAACGAAGATTGGATCGTCGGCGAACGCCGACGCCGAAATGAAAAGGCAACACACGGCAACGATGCGTTTCATGGAGAGTCCTTTTCGGAATGACTTACGTGCAGATGTACGAACTGTCTTGTCTCGCAGACTCGACACGCAGTCGTTACAAGTACGAAGGTTGAAAACCTGCGGTCACCAGAATCACTTCTTCTCGACATCCGGCTTGGCTTCAAAGATGCGCACTTCGGGGCCGTCTTTGCCTTCTTGTTTGGGTACGCCCAAGTAGAGTTTGTTGCCGCTCCAGGCGCAGGTTCGCGAGTTCTTCGGGGTGTCGATTTTTGCTGTCACTTCGTAGGCGTCGCCTTTCTTTTCGATGACGGCCAGCACGCTATCGGAGCACGACGCATACAGGCGGTTGCGCTTCGAGTCGAAGTGCAGGTCGTCGATGCCAGCGGGGATCGCGATACTCGTTAATTCCTTGCCGGTTTTCGCGTCGAAGACCACGACCATCGGCTTCTTGGGGCAACCGACGAACAGCAAACCGTTGGTGGCATCTTGGGCGATCGGACTACCGGCATCCGATAGCGTCAGCGGGAACTTCGCGGTCACTTCGCGTTTGGCAACGTCCACGACGGCGATCAGGCTCGGCTTCGTGAGCACGACGTAAATGAGGCCCGCTTTCTTGTCGATCTTGAAGCCGTGCGCATCGCCGGGCAACGCGATGGCGGCCTTCACATCGCCCGTTTTCGCATCGAGTTCGGAGAGCGTGGCACCATGCGCCACGTAGACCATCTTGTTGCCAGAATGGTAATGCACGTTGTCCGCACCTTTGGCGGGCGTTGAGAAAACGAGCTTATAGTCCTTGCCATCGAAGCCATTACAGACACCCGCGCCGTTGCCGACGTAGATCATGTCGAGGTCGGCCGCATACGCGATGCCCGAAATTTTCCCTTGATTGGCGATCTGCTGCACCATCGTGTTGGTCTTGAGATCGACGACATCGAGCGTGTTGTTCGGCTTGTTCGCCACGAACAGGCGTTGCCCTTTAGAGTCGACGGCGAGGTGATCGAGTTTGCCATCGACGCCTTTCAACGCCACCGTTTGCAGCGGCACCAACACGGCATCCGCCGCGTGGACGACACTCGCCAACGAGAGTATCGCCAGTAACAGAAATCGCATCATGGGAGTGGCCTTTCGAGTGAATGCGGCACAACAACATCGCCGCAGACATTTCTATGGCCAAACGTGGCGTTACGCGAAGAAACTTACGAGAAGGTTGTCGGGTTACGACATCACCAGCACGCTGTAGCGATACTTCAACTTGCGCTCTTCGCCCGCTTTCAGGGGGATCGTCCAGAACAGCTCGTTGCGCTTGTTCACCGAGTATGCGCCTTCTTCGCGAAGCGAGGTTTTCGGGGTGCCATCGGCGGTAATTAACTCGCCCGAAAATCGACGGCGGACGATGAGTTCGATCGTTTCCTTGCGGTGGTTGTTGACCGTAATTTCGCCTTCGACCGTCGTTTTGCGGTATTGCCGGCCGCCGAGCCAGATCGCGTCGCGGTTCGGTTCTTTCGGGTCCTCGTTCTCGGTCGTGTACGTTCGCACGCTCAGTGCCTTGTCGACGCGGAGGACCATCTCTTCGCCCGCGTTCACCCAGTAGCTCGTGCGTTGGCCGTTGAATTTGCCGTCGGCGATTACCATTGCGGGGCCGGTCGTCATCGGGAACTTCAACGGGTTCTGGAACCGCAGGGCATCCCACGGCGAATCGTCATCGGTGTGAGTCTGCCCGTCGACGGACCGACCGTACACATCGCGAGTATCGGGCACGAGCCATTCGACGATACGCTCGTACTTCGCGGTGCCCTTTGCCACGGTGAGCGAAAGTGCGTCGCCATCCGCGAGTGTGCGTTTCCCGATCGGCTCGTAGTGGAGGTCCACGCCTTCGCCCGTCGGAATCACCCCGAGGCTCGGCATCGACCGCGGCGTGCGAAAATTACTCAAGGCGAGATTCTGCGTCACCACGCTGTTGAACATCGCGTCGTTATTGTGCCCGCCACTATTATTCAATTCGCCGAAGAACGCGGCCATCGTCGTGCGGTTCGACATTAGCGAACGCACGTGGCCGAACTGCACGCTCGGGAAGCCGGAGATCAACCGCAGTTCCGCATCGGCGAGGTCCGCAAGTTCGTTCTTCACGACCGCGTGCTGTTCGAGCGTCAGCGTCTTTGGGTCGCTGATATCGATCTTGTAACTCGGTGCCCAGGCGAGGCCGCGTGTGAGGTAGCGGATGACGATCTTCGTCTCGGCCTTCGGGTTATCGCCGACCGTCAGCACCAGTTGCGAGCGTCGACGTTTTACCTTGCCGTCACCGGCTTCCGCTTCGATGTTGACGATCTCCGACGCTTCGACGAAGCTGCGCCCCTTGGCCGTATCGACGATCAGAAACCGCGACGGTTGCGGAGTGACATCCTCGCCCTTCGGCACCTTGAATTTGACCACGGTGCCGACCACCGGCGCGAGTTTCTCACCGCGGAAATGGATCGTTACTTTCTTGCCGGCCAGGTCGTCTTGCATGTTTCCGGGGAGCGTTTCATTCGCGGGCACATCGACTTCGCGCGTCCGCATCAGCGATTCGACCGGCGCGGAACTATCGATCCAGTACGTGCCGTGAATCGCATCGGGGACATCGTCGAGGACGTACGCACCCGCTTTACCGAGTGTCGCTTCGCGTCGAACGACCGCGAGGCCATTCTTGAACAGATCGACCGCGACGATTTTGCTCGTCGTCGGAATCTCGGCCGCATCGCACACTTGCGGGATTGCGAACGTCAGTGCCATCAGCAGTATCCTCAAATATCGCATGAGATGCCTCGCAAAGAGCAATCGGAGAGTTCGGGCGGCTACAATGTATCGCGAACGCACCGGGACAACGAACGGCCGTGACAATCGCGTGACGATTCCGCGCCGTGTCGTTTCGGGCAAACTCAAGTACATTATTGCTATGCACGCGATCCTGTTGGCGACGGCGATGTTGGTTGGACTGCCGATTCTGCTTCACCTCATCATGAAGCAAGAGCCGAAGCGGCTCGTTTTCCCCGCGATTCGATTCCTGCAACAGAAGCGCCGCATCAACCAGCGAAAGATGCGGTTACGGCACTTTTTCCTGTTACTTTTGCGAATGCTACTCATCGCGCTGTTCGGGCTGGCGCTCTATCAACCGTCGCTCACCGGCGACTTTGGCGGTATCAATTTCTCCGGCGAACAACCGGTGGCGGTGGCGATGATCGTCGATACCTCGCCGAGTATGGGGTACACCGCGAACGACCGAACACGGCTCGACGAAGCGCGGCGGCGGGCGCTCGAACTGCTGGACGATCTGCCGAGCGGTTCCAAAGTCGCGATCCTCGACCCGGCCGACGCCGGGGGCAGTTGGGAAGTTTCGATCGGCGATGCCCGCAAGAAGCTCGAAGCGATGAAAGAACCGAAGGGCGTGGCGGTGCCGGTGACGGCGTCGATTGCGAATGCGTATCAGCTTCTGAAGACGGTCGATCGGGAAAGCGAAGTCGCCGAGCCGATGTCGCGTCTCGTGGCAGTGTTCTCGGATCGCACCGCGGCCTGTTGGGATGCCACCCGCACCGACGACCTCAAGAAACTCCGCGAAAGTATCCCGCCACCCGCCGTGTCGCACCTGTTCGTCGATGTCGGAATCGACGAACCCGCGAACGTAGCGATCACCGGTATCGAACTGAAACCGCAGATCGTACCGCAAGGCAAGCCGGTGCTGCTGAACGCGACGATTGCGGTCGCGGGGCCGGAAGTCGAAGCGACGGTGAATTGCCGCATCACGACGATGCCGAACGTGCCGGAGCAAAAGAAACTGGTGAAAGTTTCGAGCGGGGCGAGCCAGGGCGTCTCGTTCTTACTCGATGGCACGCAGTTGACACCGGGCGTGCATCAGGTCGAAATTCGCCTGGAAAATGCGGATAAACTCGCCGCGGACAACATTCGGTTCTTCACGTTCAAGGTAGCCGAGCCGCGCAAGATTCTCACGCTGACGGATAAGATTTCCGATGCAGACATGTGGCAACTCTCGCACGCGGTCAAGGGCGAGTTCGATTGCGAAGTCAAGCTCGCGGATGAAGTCCCGAACCTAACCGGCTACGAAGCGGTCTGCCTGCTCGGCGTCGCGGACCCCGTGCGGTTGTGGCCGAAACTGCGCACATACGTCGAGTCTGGCGGGAAGCTGCTCGTCATGCCCGGCCCCGATGCGCGAATCGCGAGTTACAGCACGACGGATGAGGAAGCGGGGCGGTTACTACCCGGCTCGCTGAAGAAAGACACCATCGACGCGACGACGTTCCCGAAGCCCGAAGTGCCGAAGGATCCCAAAGTACCGACTGCGTACGACCGTTCCCGCGGCGTGACCTGGCTCGTCAATTACGAGACACTTCGCCACCCATTATTCGCGCCGTTCATCGAGTGGAAGCTCCAGGGCAACATCGATATTCTCGTCAATCCGCGTCGCGTTCTGCGATACTTCGACGTCGAACGCGCACCCGAAGGCAGCGTCATCGTGAAGTACGACGACGACGATGATGCCGCAAAACAACGTCCCGCATTGCTCGAGCGCAACGTCGGCACCAAGGGCGGCAAAGTGTTGCTGTTCACGACACGATTCGACACGCAAAAGAACCCACTCGAAGCGTGGAACGATTACTGGGACGTCGGCAACTCGTGGGCCGTCGCGATCCCGAACCAACTGATACGCTACATGGCGGGCGATCCGACCGATGCGAATTTCAACTTCGTCAGCGGGCAAATCGTGCCAGTGACATTGCCGCGCGGCGAACGCAAAGCCGGCACGAAACTGCGGCTCGAAGGGCGGGGCTTTTCGGGTCGCGACTCAGAAATCGAACTTGCGGAGAACCAGACCGAGTATCGCTTGCCCGCCGCGAACGCCCAGAACACGGGCAACTTTTTGCTGACGATCGATTCGCTCAAGTGGCGTGAGGGTTTCAGTTTGAACGCTCCCGCCGACGAAAGCACGCTCGACAAAGTCCCTGCCGAAGCGATCGAAAATCTCTTCGGCCCCAACAGCGTCGTGCCGATCGGCAAAGACCTGAAACTCCGCGACGTGCTCGCCTCGAAGTTCAACCAACCGCTCGACCTTTTCCCTTGGCTCCTGATCGCGGTGCTGATCGGCATCGCCGCCGAGAGCGTTCTCGCAAACCGCTTCTACGGGCGAAAGTCGTAGTCGACGTTTTTCGGTTTGCACTTTCCTCGCTTGCGCGTTGTGAAGTGGCGCGATTTTGCATGTACGCCCGGGGGTACGACGTAAGACGTCTAACCCTGGGCTAAAAGATCGAACCCCGTTGGGGTAAATCCATCGCCAGTTCTTACCCCAACGGGGTTAAATCTGATAGCCCAGGGTTAGACGCTTCGTCGTACCACTGGGTGAGCTTTCTTGTGTAGCTGGCCTCTGTGAGGCCGGTGGAGAGGCAGCGTCTACTCAATTGTCAGGCTTCCGGGGTCACAGACCCCAGCTACAAGAAGAGAAAGTAAGTACCCCTGGGTTACGCTCTTGCGCATTAACGACGGCTCGGAGATGGCGAACCCCGTTGGGGGGGCTATCGTCCAGGCGTCTGGATCGATCACCACACGGTCGGGTACAACCAGTGCGTTCGCAATTGCTGCAATCGTTGCGATGAGGGAGAATCGCCACTCTGGACCGACATTTTGCCCATTCTCTCGTCGTTCTCACATTTCGGCTTTGACACGAGGGGGGTGTTCGTGTGTAGAATTCAAGTACATCACGCTTTACTCTCTCCCTTTCGATCCGCGATGTGTCGTTCCTGCGTCCCTTCCTTCACAGAGGGCCTGAACATGCGACCGCGTCTACCGCAACCTGGGTCTCCGCTCAGCCGCCACGCGGAAAGCCGTATGGGCAACCGGGGCATTCCGTCCGAAGCCGTGGAAATGGTGCTGAATTACGGGCGGATCGTTTACACCCGTGGGGCCATCATCTACGCGATTGGCCGAAATGAAGTCGCCGAAGCTCTGGCGAAAGATTGCATCCACTTGGAAGAATTTGAAGGCGTGCAAGTGGTGTGCGCCACCGACGACGACCGGATTCTGACGGTGTACCGCAACCACGACTTTCGGAAACTCCGCCCGAAACAGGGTCGCCGGTTCACGCCGTAAATGTCGCGGTCACGACGCGGGGCCGACCGGCCATGTCTTTGAATAGCTGGATGTTGGCTATACCGGGCGTGTCGGCGAAGATCGCGCGCACGTCGGGTTCTTGCGTCGAACCGATCTCGACGGCAATCGTGCCGCCGGGCTTCAGATATGTCGGTAAGCCCATTGCCAGACGGCGGTAGAACGCGAGGCCATCGGGGCCGCCATCGAGCGCCAAACGCGGTTCGTGGTCGCGCACTTCAGGAGCGAGTTCGGCGAGCTCCGCAGGCGGAATGTACGGCGGATTGCTGACGATCGAATCGAAGGTTTCGCCATCGGGAACCGGTGCGTACCAATCGCCCAACAAGAATGTGATACGTTCTGCGACGCCGTGCTTGACTGCGTTGCGTTTGGCGACATCGAGGGCATCGGGTGAAATATCGACGGCGGTGACGTTCGCGATTTTGCACATGTGCGCGAGGCTGACCGCAATGCAGCCGGAGCCGGTGCCGAGTTCGAGAACCTTCGGGTGCGGGATGCCTTTCAACAGGTCCATCGCTTTCAGAACCAGCGTTTCCGTATCGGGTCGCGGCACGAGTACGGCGGGCGTCACTTCGAACGAGAGCAAGTAGAATTCGCGTTTGCCGATCAGATACGCCGTCGGCCAGCGTTCGGCGCGCTTCAATACGAGTTCGCGAAAACCGGTTCGCTCCGCAGTGGTGGGCTCTTCGATGTAGCGAACGATGAGGTCGATACGATTGCATTTCAGGACGTGTGCGAGCAACAGTTCCGCATCGAGTCGCGGGGAGTCGATGCCCTTCTTTGCCAGAAAATCGGTCGTCCAAGCGAGAAGTGCGCGAATGGTCCAAACTACCGGTGCAGCCGTCGCGGTCTCAGGGGGCATCTCGTCCGTCCGTGGTCTTAGCAGTGGTGAGTAGCGAGTCAATCCGACCCACCACATTACTTTATACTCATCACTCGACACTAACCACTACAGACTGCCCTACTACCTACCGAATGGCAGTATGAGCGGCGACGGCGTTGGCGCGGCGGGTGCCATGGGCGCGGCGGGTTTCGGGGCGGGCGTCGTTGCGGGCACCGCGGGGTTGGGTTGCGGAGTCAACAGTGGCGAGGGCGTTGGTCCCGTCGGTGCGGGCGCAGCAACCACTGCAGCAGGAGCGGGTGCCACTACGGGTGCGGGTGCGGCGGGTTTGATGGCGACTTCGGGCTTGGTCTCTGGCTTCGGCTCGTCTCGTTTCGCAACGGCTGGTGCGGGTGCTTCCGTCGAGGCGATGCCGGGCGATTTCGCTACCGCGCCGGGTAACGCAATCGCAGCCGCGCTCTTCGGCTTCTGTTCCCAGTCGTATTCGGTCGCTTCCAACACGAGCAGGCCGATGCCGGTGACCATCGCCAGGAGGGTCAGCAATAACATCCCCGTGTAACCTTCGGAGATCGGCGGGCGTGCGGTCGTTTCGGTTGCCATGAGATCGCTCCTTAGGGATTACTTCGCGCCGCCAACCGGTGCAGGGATCGCCGACGGGATATTTAACCCCGCATCGGACAAAACCACACTCGGCGGATCGACCTTTTTCGCGCTCGCGAGTTCGTCGTGATCGAGGTAAAGAAAGACGGCGGCACCGATCAGCGCGATCGACGAGAGAATCAGCATCCCCACGTACGAGGTGCTACGCGGCGCGTTGCTCGGTGTCTTTTCGTTGTCGTCAGCATCGTCTTTATCGACGACTTTCTTCGTTTTCTTCGCCATGTCCGCCTCCGCGTTTTGAAGTTGCGTTCAGAAGCGGCTAAAGAGCATCACTCGCTTCGACTATATTCTTGTCTCACCACTCACCACTACTTCAACACGCCGACGATGTCGTCTTTCATCGGCAGATCTTCGGCAGTCGGCTTCGAGGCGGCCGATGCGAGCGGGGTGAACTTACCCGTGGCGCGGAACGGATCGACCGACGAAATCGTCAGCGTGCCGACGAACTTCGCCTTCGGCGTGTATCGCCACACTTGCAGCACGGCCCCCTTCTGGAGCTTCGCATTGGTACCGAGCGAGATTTCGACGAGGTCGCCGGAGACGCTAATCACGTGCGCTTGGAAGCCCGGATCGGTCGTCGGGATGCGGGCAGTACCCAGACCACCGGGTTGGCCGTTCCGGCTGTTGTTCAAACTATCGTTTGCGGCCAATAGCTTCTTTTCCAGGTCGTCGGAGCGGTTGAGTGCGGCCGTTTCGTTGATCTTCGCCTGAAGCGCGTCGTTCTTAGCCTTTTGTTCCGCGATCACCGCATCGTTGAGCAATTTATCCAGGCGGTTGATGCCTTCGCGGAGTAACTCGATCTGATTGAGTTGCGTTTTGAGGTTGTTGTTCAGCGTCGCCTGATTCTCGATGTTCGCCTTTTCCTTTTGGTCTTGATTGGCAGCGACCTCGGCGTTGGTCTTGTCGGCGTTGGCCGTCAGCGTGGCGATCTGGCCGCGTAGTTGGCGAATCGCCGATTCGCTTTGGGCGATCACGGCATCGGAGGCGGCCTTCGTTTCATCGGCTCGTTTCCGCTCGTAGTTCGCGGAGTTGGCGGCCTCGGCGCGGAGCTTTTGCTCCTTCTCGAGTTCGGTTTTGTAGTTCGTCCGCGTGACGTACGAATTCACGACCAGCGCGTTCCAGACGAGGCTGAGAATCAGCACGAAGAACACGAGAATTTTGCCAAGAGCGGTCATGGTCGTCTCCTCTAACGGGAACCGGAACGGTTCGCCGTCACACCCTCGGGTAATGTCTCACACATAATACAGTTACTTGCCCGCACCCACGCGAGACTTCAGTTCGTCGATGCGGATTTGCAGTTGGTTCTTACGCAGGTCGAGCGTCCGCAGTTGTTCTTCCCAGTTGATCTGCGCGTCGGCCACGAACGCTTTTTCGTCTTTCAAGTTATCGCGAATCACTTTCAGCTTCGTCACTTCGAGCTGCAAGCCGGACTTCCGCTCGACGAGAATCTGGTTCTCGAAGTCGAACGTCTTCTCGCGCGAAATCTTGATCTTGTTGATGCTCTCGGTTTCATCTTTGACGAGCTTATCGAGTTGACGATTGAGCGCCCCGAGTCCGCCGAGTGGCTTGTTGTTCAGGCTCAGAAACGGCGGCAGAGGATTCGGTGCGTCGATGTTGGCGAGGCCACTCGACTGCCGAGGAATGATGCGGAACGTCGCGTTCGGGTCGTTTTCCTTCTTCACCTCGTTGAGCCACGTCGTCAGAATGCTGTGGCGATAATCGCGGGTTTGCTCTTGGAATCGCAGCAGATCGGCGGAACGTGCGTAGACGCCCTGCGAACCTTTGATCGCATCCGACAATCGCTTGACCTCGTTGCCGAGGAGCGTCAGTTGGCCTTCGATCTTGATCTTACTCTCGCCTTCGCCGACTTCGCGATCGTGGTAGTCGATGCGGTTGGCGTAGAGCGAGAACGCCCAGGCGAACAGCGCCACGCTGACGAACAAGTTCGCGAACACGAGCAATTTACCGAAGCCAGTCATGGTCGTCGCTCCCTAACCTCGCCGTATGGTACACTACTTGCCTTCGGCGTTGCCGAGATCCTTTTCCAGATTCAAATTCCCGCGTAGGGTGTCGCCGACTTTCTTCTGCACTTCAAACAGTGCCTTCTCCACGTCCGCCTGAAGTTTCAGGTCGGCGTTTATCTCGCTGGTGAGGGCCGCAATCTCGTCCTTCATCGCGTTCAGTTGCACCATCCGCTTCGCTTCGATGTCGATGTCGGCGGTCAGTTGGGCCGTGTAACCGGCGTTGACGCGTTCTTGTTGCAACACCCGTTGGTCGCGGGCCAATGCGAGCCGTTTCAGCAACTCGTAATCTTCGTCGAAGGCATTCTGGTCGATTTCAAACGACCGTTCGGCACGCCGCGTCATTTCTTCGAGGCGACCGGTTTGGTCGATGATCGCCGTCAGATATTGTTGCAACCCCACGACGATCGCAACGCGCTTCTGCCAACCGGCGAGGGGATCGACGAACATCAGTAACTTCGCGATGCGTCGGCGTCGATCCGAATCATCTCGCGTGTAAGCCGGCGAACCTTCGGCAGAAATCGCGGCAAGTTCGGCTTTCGCGGCGGCATCGTCGGGGGCGGCAAGGATCTTTTCCTTGAGTTCCTTCACCCGCGTCGCTTCGGCATCCAGCGACTTCGGATCCGGGGCTTTCAGTACCGCCTCGAACTTCCGCTTGAACCGAGCCGTCGCCAGTTCGCGATTCGCAGGCATCTGAGCGGCAGTACCGAACGCGAGCTTACGAATGGCGGCACGTTCCTCGAACGACTCCGCGAGCTTCATCAGCAGCCCCGGCACGAATGTCTGTTTGTCGTTGTTACTCCCGCATAAGAACGCCACTTTCGCTTGTTCGTTCGGCTTCGTGTCGAGTTCCGTGGTGATTTTATCTTGAACCGTCTTCACTTCCGCGATCTGCGAAGCCACCGCACCGCTGCCACCGTACGTGCCACTCGCGGCATCTTTGAAGTGCGCATCGAGAAGTTTCTTCGTCACGGTTTCGGTCGTGTGCCCCGCCGGCGTCGTCACCGAGATGCGGATCGCGTCGGGGTCCGACTCGCCCGAAGTCGCCGCCGGATCGACGGGCATCCCATCGATCGTCAGGCGGTAGCGCAGCACGGTGCCGTTGGTTTCCTGGCGTTTCGCCCAGTCTTGCGTGGCGAAGTAGAACAGCCCCGCAGCGGCGAGGAGGTTCACGACCAACATAATCTTTCCCAGCATCGACATGACTGGCTGCTCCTTCGCAGTTCGGCTACGAGACACGAGCCGGATCGTCGCCCAGAAATTCCGCGATTTTCTGATTGTGACGGATGGCGACGACCTTGACAAGGAATTTGGTGCGGTAAGCCGCGCGACTTCCGCAATTCGCGCAGGCGCGACCGGAAAGGTTGTCATGACTGGTCGCGACGAATATCCAAGCAAGGCCGCGCGACAGGTTTAACCGTCGCGTCCGGAGTTCGTTTGCGCAATTTTATCATATGCGGGGACACCCTAGGCGAGAAACGCAATCCGATGGGCCAAGCTCACCATAATGCACGAGTCACATACACCGCCAAGAAGGCAGTGAAGGATTTGAGTATACTATTCTGGGTCGTTTCTTTGAAAGTTCAGGGAGTGCGGACATGGTATCTTCCGACACAAAATCGGTCATCGAGCGTGCCAGGCAGATCTATTCCGATCGGCTACAGACCGCTTTAGAGCAACAGCATCCGAACCGGTTCGTGGCAATCGAACCAGAATCCGGGGCGTGGTTTCAATTGCGGCGATTTTGGGTAGCAGGGAATGATTCCACCACTTACCCACCCACCCATCCCTGGAATCATTCCCGATTTCGGAATCAACCTAATCCACCAACGACTTACGTCCGATTTCGCCCAATTCCAATCACGCCAGAA
>JAYVQG010000170.1:0-7437 GCA_043757025.1 Limnoglobus sp. | reverse complement strand
AGTGCCGAAACTCGCAAATGATCTGCCACAGAATTTGCGGGAATTCCCGTGAAAACAAGCGAAATACTTGGGGCGTTAATTCCGAGTTCTGGCACTAGACGGGATCCGTTGATCGCGTTCTTCAGGGTCGGGGTTCTGAATTCGGTCCTGGAGGGATCGCTCAAATAGCCCATGATGGAACCATGGGAGGGGCTAAATCCCACTCGCCACTTCTTTTGCGTCTCGACGAATAGTTAATAGTTTTGAGTGGTGAGTTGTGAGTAAATAAGGGGATGCGATGGCCGAAATTACGTTGGCGATGATGCGGGAACTGTTTACGAGTGCGGTCGTTTGCGATGCACTCGATCAGGAGGGTTTGCCACATCAGTCGCCGCGGTTGGCGTTTCGATCGCTCACGAAGTCTGGCGTGCTGATCGGGCGATGCAAGACGACGTTGTGGGCGGACATGGCCCACGCGGACCCGAAGCCGTACGAACTCGAATTGCAGGCGGTCGATGGCTGCCAGCCGGACGATGTGCTGATTGCGGCGGCGGGCGGGTCGATGCGGTCGGGCATCTGGGGCGAACTGCTTTCGACGGCGGCGCGGAACAGCGGCTGCGTCGGGGTCATCGTCGACGGGGCCGTCCGCGATGTGGCACAAATGCGGCAGATGCAGTTCCCGGTGTTCTCGCTCGGCACGATCCTTTACGACAGCAAAGATCGTCAGCGCGTAATCGACATCGATGTCCCCGTCGAGATCGGCGGCGTGACGTTCTGCCCCGGCGATTTGATCGTGGCCGACGACGATGGAATCGTCGTGGTGCCGAAGCGGGTCGAGGCGGCTGTGGTGCGTCGGGCATGGGATAAGGTTCATGCGGAGAACGAGGTGCGCGACGCGATTGGCAACGGAATGAAAGCCGTGGCGGCGTTCCACAAGTACGGTGTGCTGTAACTTGACTACAATTCCTACATGAACGATCCGTCCGAACCTTACGTCTATCTGGTGGGGGCTGGCCCCGGTAATCCCGGCTTACTCACCCTGCGTGCCCTCGAGGTGCTGGCGACTGCCGACGTCGTGCTTTACGACCAGTTGGTGCCGAAGCGCATCCTCGATTTCGCGAATCCGAACGCGGAGACAATCTGCGTTCGCGAACTCCCCGGCAATCACCCGGACAAGTACCCGCACATTCACATCCTGCTCGCGGAGAACGCCAAAAAAGGCAAGCGCGTCGTGCGCCTGAAAGGCGGCGACCCGCTCGTGTTTGGCCGCGGCGGCGAAGAAGCGGAGGCACTGCGGGCGGCGGGTGTGGCGTACGAAATCGTGCCCGGCGTGACGGCGGCACTCGCGGCGGCGGCGTTCCTCGATATGCCGCTGACGCACCGCAATTACGCCAGCGCCATCGCGTTCGTCACGGGGCACGAACTGCCGACGAAGCCCGGCAACAAGCTCGATTGGCGCGCTCTCGCGAACTTCCCCGGCACGCTCGCAATCTACATGGGCATTGCGCGGTTGCCGTTGATCGTTGCCGAGTTATTGAAGTTCGGGAAAGCCCCCACCACCCCGGCCGCGATCATCGAACGCGCCTCGACGGGCGACATGCGAACCGTCGTTTCGACGCTCGGTGGCCTCGAAGAATCGCGCCGTCATGCGGGCCTCGAATCGCCGGGTTTGATTCTCGTCGGCGATGCGGTCGGCCAGCGAACTGAGCGTTCGTGGTTCGAGAGTCGCCCGCTGTTCGGCCAGCGCGTCCTCGTGACGCGGCCCAAAGACCAAGCCGCCGCAATGCTGCGACGATTGGAGTTACTCGGTGCCGTGCCGTACTTGATGCCGACCGTCGAGATTCGCGACCCCGACGATTTCGGCCCCGTCGATGCCGCGATTGACGCCTTCCGCACGGCGGGCTGGGATTGGATCCTGTTCACGAGCGCGAACGGCGTTCATCGCTTTTTCCAAAGGCTATTCGCACGGGGCCGCGATGTGCGCGATCTCGGCCGCACGCAGATTGCCGCCGTCGGGCCGAAGACTGCGGAAGCTCTGCGGGCGTATCATCTGAAACCCGATTTTGTACCCGGTAGCGGCTACTCGGCGGCCACGCTCGCCGTGGCGCTGAAGCACCTCGTGGCCGGGAAGCGCGTGTTGTTTCCCAAGGCGAATCGTGGCCGCGACGTAATTCGCGAAGAGTTATCGCAAGTCGCCACGTTGGAAGCGGTGACGGTTTACGATCAGATCGATGCGGTCGAACCGACGTCGGAAATCTTTGATGCGCTACGTCGGGGCGAGATTCGCTACGTGACGTTGACGAGTACGAACATCGCGAAGTCGTTCCTGACGGCGTGCGACGACACGATCCGCGACCGGGTGGGACGCGGTGAAATCGACTTGATTACGATCAGCGAGGAAACGACCGCTGCCGTGGAAGCAATGGGGTATCGCGTGATCGCGACAGCCGCGGAAGCGACGACAGAAAGCATGATTCGAGAATTGGTTCGCCTGGCATCCGAACGAACTGAGGCGAGCGAAGAGTTATCGTAAATCGCGCATGGCGTTGAAGCCCATGTAACCGACGAGCAGACTGGCAACGATGCCGCAGATGTCGACGAGCAGGAACGGGCTACCGCCAAACGGTATCCCGATGGCAATGTCGAGCACAAAGAGCAGAAACATGAGTGCGGCGACGCCGAGCGCCCCGTAGCACATGTACTTTTCCATTGCCCAACCTTTCAGAAACCAGTGAAAAAACTCAGCGAAGCAGGATACGCAGACTGTCGCTATTTGCGGTAGTTTAGTGTTACAAACCCAGTTCGCAACGGGAGATGTCACCCGAATCGGAAAACTCGTTACGGAATCGTGCCGCAAGCCTGTCATATCACGCACAGGCCGGAAGTTGCGACCGGTCTTTTACCACACTCGCGTTTACTCTTGTGCCCGTTCGCATTAACTTGAAGAGATACCCGCCTTCACGCAAGGAGCCTTCATGCCTGCTGCCCTCTCGACTGTCGCCGTCCACCTTCGCCCGATCGACAACATCGCCGTGGCCCGTCGCCTCATCGTCGCGGGAACCGAAGTGGAGTTCGATGGCGGCACCGTAGCGATTGCGACGAACGTGAAGCTCGGCCACAAGTTCGCCGTGCGGCCAATCCTTGCTGGCGAGCCGATCCACAAGTACGGCCAAGTCATCGGCTTTGCGGGCAAAGACATCGCGCCCGGCGAACACGTGCATACGCACAACGTCGTCCTCGGGCAGTTCGAGCGAGACTATGCCTACGCCACCGAAACCCCGCCACCACCCGCACCCCCAGCCGAGTATCGCACCTTCGAGGGGTTCGACCGCGGCAGCCACAAGGCCGACCACCTGCGTTACGGTACCCGCAACTACATCGCGATTATTAGCACCGTGAACTGCTCGGCGGCGACGAGCAAGTACGTTGCCGAGAAACTGCGAGCGAGTGGCATTCTCAATCAATATCCGAACGTGCATGGCGTCGTGCCGATCGTTCACAAACACGGCTGTGCGATGGCGTATGGCGGCGAGGATCACAAGCAACTCGACCGCACGCTCGCCGGGATCGCGAACCACCCGAACGTGGCCGCATACATTCTCATCGGCCTCGGCTGCGAAACCGGCCAGGCGAGTCACCTCATCGAGAACGAGAATCTCGGGCTGTTCCAACTCGGTAAACAGAAGCAACCGCCCCTCAACCTCAGTATCCAGGAACTCGGCGGCATCGGCAAAACCGTCGATGCGGGCGTCAAGGCGATTGCCGAAATGCTCCCCCGCGTCAACGATGTGCATCGCGTGTCGATCCCGGCGAAGCACATTACGCTCGGCACGAATTGCGGCGGGTCCGATGGCAACAGCGGCGTGACCGCGAACCCCGCACTCGGCTACGCATCGGATCTCATCGTCCAGCAAGGCGGCACGTCGGTACTCGGCGAGACGCCCGAAATTTACGGTGCCGAACACCTGCTCACCCGCCGCGCGGTCAGTAAGGCCGTCGGCGAAAAGCTCGTCGAACGGATCAAATGGTGGGAGTGGTACACCGGCGTGTTCGGTGTGGAAATCAACAACAATCCGTCGGTGGGCAACAAGGAAGGCGGCCTCACGACGATCTACGAGAAGTCACTCGGGGCCATAGCCAAGGCCGGTACAACTGCAATGACGGCGGTGCTCGAATATGCCGAGCCGATTAAAACGAAGGGCTTCGTGGTGATGGACACGCCCGGTTACGACCCCGTCAGCATGACGGGCATCGTCGCCGGCGGCGCGAACGTGTGCGTATTCACGACCGGCCGCGGCAGCGTCTACGGTTGCAAGCCGACGCCGTGTATCAAGGTGGCGACGAACACGCCACTCTACGAGCGGATGATTTCCGACATGGACATCGACGCCGGGAAGATCATCCACGGCACGAGCATCGAATCGGTGGGCAAGGAAATTTTCGAGATGATTCTCGCGGTCGCCAGTGGCAAGGAAACGAAGAGCGAAATCCACGGTGTCGGCGAAGAAGAGTTCGCCCCCTGGCACATCGGGCCAACGCTGTAACGTGTCATGTTGCTACGCGAGGATTCACTACCCTCGGCGTTGCCAAATGGCAGGATCATCCCTGCCATGTCGCACGGCGATGACAATCAATTGTTGCGGTTCATCGCGATAATACACCACAAACGGGAACCGCTTGGTCGGACACGCTCGAATACCTGCAATCACCTCACCGTAAAGGCGGGGACTCCATTCGATCAGAGCGACCGCTCGATGCACCGCGTCAAGGAAGCGATTGCCCAACCCTACCGATCGCGATTCGTAGTGAGTTACGGCTTCGGCGACGTCATCGGCGGCCTCGGCCAGATAAATGATTTGCGGCATCACCGTGCCTGCGTGGCGTGTGCGACGACTTGTTCCCAGGTCATTGCCCGCGCAGGATCGGCGGCATGGGCATCCAGGCGACGATGAAGTTCTGTTAGCAACTCCAGGTTCGGTGAAGGACGCCAGTGATTACTTGTGATCTGGTCCCAGAGATTGAAAACGAGTTCGAGTTGGTCTTCGACCGGCCACTCGCGAACGTGATCGAGGGTTGCGGAAGCGTTCATCGTAATCTCCTTTTATAACTCTACATAATACCTTACTCGATATTCCCACAGCTGGGAAGCAACCCGTCGCGTCCGATTACGGACTGTGACATACTACCTCCCCTCGAATCCACTCCAATCATGAGTGGTGCATCTCGTGGGCGTTACCGTCTGCGTCGACGATATCGTGTACAATCTTCGCATGTCCCAAAATCAAGTGCGTGAAACGGCTGCGGTCGAGCAGTTGTTACCGCTGATTTACGATGAATTGCGGAAGTTGGCGGATGCGAAACTGCGCTCCGAACAGCCGGGGCAGACGCTCGACGCGACGGCGCTCGTTCACGAAGTGTATCTCCGTATGAACGGGGATCAGCAATTTGCCAATCGCGGGCACTTTTTCGCCGCCGCCGCCGAAGCGATGCGTCGGATTCTCGTGGAGGCGGCGCGACGGAAAGCCCGCGTAAAGCACGGGGGTGGCCGCCATCGCATCGCACTCATCGACCTGCCCGCCGCCGTTCCGCCCGACGATTTAATCGCACTCGACGAAGCCCTTTCGCGGCTCGCCGAACGCGATCCGGTGAAAGCCGACGTCGTCAAACTCCGGTACTTCGCCGGGATGACCGTTCCCGAAGTCGCAGTCTGTATGGGCATTTCTGTCGCGACCGTCGAACGACATTGGGCGTTCGCCCGCACCTGGCTCTTCAGCGAATTGAACGACGACAAATAATTTTGCAATTGTCGTGAGGGGTTTTGCTTCTCTCCGTCGCATGGAGGTGTGACAATCCCTGTTGGAGGCAATCATGACCGATCTCGATCCGCTCGAATCGCTGTATTTCGCCGCCCTCGAACGCGCCCCGGCGGATCGCCCGGCGTACCTCGATGATGCCTGTCGCGGCAAACCCGAATTGCGCGAACGGGTGGAACGCTTACTCGCGGCGAAACAGCAAATCGGCGAGTTTCTCCAACCGCCAGCCGCCAGCGTGACATTCTCGGGCGACCACAAACAGGCCACGGTCGACTTCCCAGGGCGGGACGAACGCATCGGAGCGATTCTCTCGGGCAAGTACAAACTCATCGAAGCGATCGGCGAAGGCGGCATGGGCAGTGTCTTCATGGCCCAACAAACGCAGCCAGTGAAGCGGAATGTCGCGGTGAAGGTCATCAAAGCGGGTATGGACTCGAAGGCAGTGCTGGCACGGTTCGAGGCGGAACGGCAGGCGCTGGCGATGATGGATCACCCGAACATTGCGCGGGTGCTCGATGCGGGAACCACGGAAAGTGGCCGTCCGTTCTTCGTCATGGAACTGGTGAAAGGCGTGCCAATCACGGAGTATTGCGACGCTCATAAACTCACGCCGCGGCAACGCCTCGAGCTGTTCGTGCCGGTGTGTAACGCGATTCAACATGCGCACCAAAAGGGCGTGATTCACCGCGATATTAAGCCCTCGAACGTGCTGGTTGCGCTCTACGACGACAAGCCGGTGCCGAAAGTCATCGACTTCGGCGTGGCGAAAGCGACAGGGGCGTCGCTCACCGATCATTCGCTCGTTACCGGTCACGGTGCATTGGTCGGCACGCCGGAATATATGTCGCCCGAACAGGCAAATTTCAACAACCTCGACATCGACACCCGCAGCGACGTTTACTCGCTCGGCGTGCTGCTGTACGAGTTGTTGACGGGATCGACGCCGGTCGATCGCAAGAGCCTCGGCAAGGCGGCACTGATGGAAATCTTGCGGATCGTCCGCGAAGTCGAAGCCCCGAAACCGAGCGCGAAGCTCAGCACCATCGACACCCTGCCGAGCGTAGCCGCGAACCGGGGCAGCGAACCCGCGAAGCTCTCCAAACTCATGCGCGGCGAACTGGACTGGGTCGTGCTGAAGTCGCTCGAAAAAGACCGCACCCGCCGCTACGGCACGGCCAACGGGTTGGCCCGCGACATCCAGCGCTACCTTGCCGACGAGATCGTCGAAGCCCGCCCGCCGAGTACCGGCTACCGGCTGCGGAAGTTCGTTCGCCGCCACAAGGGGCAAGTCCTCGCCGCGAGTCTGGTGCTGCTCGTACTGATCGCCGGGGTGATCGGCACCACCCTGGGGCTACTGGAAGCACGCCGGCAAGCCGACATCGCACGCGGAGAGACCGCAGAAAAGGAGAAGCAGCGCGGCATCGCCGAGGCGAAGCAGAACGAAGCCGTGGCCGCTGCCGAGGAGGAACGAAAGGCGAAGGTCCGCGAGGGCGAGCGGGCCGAGGGAGAGCGAACGGCCAAGCTGGAAGCCAAGGCCAAACAGGCGGAGGCCGAACGGCAGAAGTCGCGCGCCGAGGCCGGAGAAAAACTGGCCAACGAGCGGCTCGCGCAGGTGAAGGCCGAGCAGAAGAAGGCGGAGGAGGCG
>JAYVQG010000169.1:0-7474 GCA_043757025.1 Limnoglobus sp. | reverse complement strand
AACGGTCGACCGACCACTGCGCATGCCCACCCATGCGATAACGCAAATCGGATCGCATCGGCGACAAATTGAGGCGTAACGACCGACGGTGATGGCCCTATTCCACCATTGGCATCAAGTTAAGTGGTTTTGGGTGCTTCGACCGGGTATCGCAGTTTGCTCGGATCATGAATCATCTCGAAGGTGCTGCTGGACTTGCGGCGATTTTGGCTGGCCGCACATTCGACTGTGGCCAAGATCTTCTCGATCTGCGATACCAACTGCCTTTCATCCTTCCAAACACCCGCCAGCGTGTTGGCCCAACCCTGCACCACGTCTCACATTTTCTTCAAGCGGATCTCCACGCGGCCCCAGACGCCGCATTGCATCCATTGCTGCACGACCGCTGCCAGCAGCCACGCCCACAACTGCACCATGCAGCGGACTGTGGTGCTGCCGGTCAGTTCGCAAACGCGCCCCTGCGACTTTCCCCGCTTGAAGAGAAGCTCGATCTGCCAGCGACTGCGATACCGCACACGGGCCTCGTTGATCGATAGTTTTTCCTGCGGCGCATTCGTGATCAGGATCGCCCATCCGCACCGCTCCAACCGTGCCGCCGATGGCTTCTGGCCCTTCTTCTTCGCCTGGTCCAAAATCTTACACCGACGGCGTTCTGCGCCAATTCCTCGTCGGAGGCATGGGGGTTCTTGAGGAAGCCGAGGATGAAAGTGGCGGCGAGTCCGGACGCCGACAACTTGCGTTTGCGAAGGATGACCTGGGAGGTTTCGGCGGCCTGCTCGGCAAGAGATCCGAAGAGGGACTGCACGCTGTGCGCGAGGGAGCGTATGTTAAACACATGAAGTTCCTTCTTCCAGAGACGAGTGTGGTAACTGTCTACGGTGGAAGGACTTCCACTTTGATTCAAGCCCAGCTGCTTAATTAACTTGATGCCAATGGGTAGAGCGAAGCGGAACCCGTGGGGCTGCCTGCATCCGAAGTCGTTTCCATTTGCAAACTCTTCAACGGGTTGCATTCCGCTCGACGAAGTCGAGCGTCATTCCACCCGTGGCTATCCCGTTGCCCCATCCGGGGCAAACCCGAAAAGATTGAAAGCAAGAGGCGACTTCAGGAGGCCGAAGGGTTACACGCGAACAATCTCCGGACATCACTATAGAAAACATCATGAAAATCGTTGTGCTCGGCGCGATGGGGCAACTCGGTCGCGATCTCGTGCCGCTGTTGTCGGGCGAGGTGATTCCCGCGACGCGGGCCGATGTGGATCTTTCCGCACCGGGTGCCATCGCGGCGTACATCGACCGCGCCAAGCCGGACATCGTTATTAACTGTGCGGCTTACAACCTCGTCGATAAAGCGGAGGCGGACCCGACGGCGGCGTTTGCCGTCAATGCCTGGGCGGTACGCGAACTCGCGGAGGCGTGCCGAGATGCGTACCTCGTTCACGTCAGTACGGACTACGTTTACGGCCTGGAAGACAGCCGCCAGACACCGTACCGCGAAGACGATGCACCCGGTCCGGTGAGCATCTATGGACTCAGCAAATTGAACGGCGAATACCTCGTTCGCTCGATCGCACCGAAACACCTCGTCATTCGCACGTGTGGTCTCTACGGCATCTGGGGAACCGGCGGCAAGGGCGGCAACTTCGTCGAAACGATGCTGCGCGTGGCATCCCAAGGCCAGCCGATGCGCGTCGTCGACGACCAACGTTGCACGCCGACTTCGACTCGCGATTTGGCGACGATGATTACGGGGCTGATCGAACGTAATGCGACGGGGTTGTATCACGCGGTGAACGGAGGCGATTGCACGTGGTTCGAGTTCGCCACCGAGATTTTCCGCCTCGCGAATATGAGTGTCGATCTGACGCCGATACCGTCGTCGGGTTATCCCACACCGGCGAAGCGACCGCCGTATAGCGTGCTGAATACCGACAAACTTTGCGTGCTCGGGCTGCCCGCGCCGCGACACTGGAAAGACGCACTCGCGAACTACCTGCACGATCGCCAACAGAGAAATGCTTGACAGACGCCGTACCGTCGCTAATAATCAATGAGACGCAATCTCAATAAGACTTGCCGGGACGACGTATGCTCCTGCCTTTGGATCTATTGCGAGCGGGTGAGTGGGCCGACATCGCCGAGGTATCCGGCGAGCCGGGCTTCGTGAATCGGCTGGCCGAATTGGGCCTCCGTGAAGGCTCGCGGTTCTGCGTCGTGCAGCCCGGCGTGCCGTGTTTGCTGCAATTCAACTCGTGCCGCCTCTGCCTGCGCGGCAGCGAAACGACGCAGATCCTCGTTCGCCCTGTCAACGGGCCAGGTATCTAATGTCGCTCACACTCGATCAAGTTCTGCCGGGGCAATTCGTCGAAATTCTCACCATTGCCGGTGAACCGGGCCTCGTTCAGCGTCTGTACGAACTCGGCTTCTGCGAAGGCGAACGCATCGAGTTCTTGGGCCGTGCCCCGCTCGGCGACCCGATCGAGATACGCATCGCGAATAGCCGAATCAGCCTGCGAAAAGTCGAAGCCGCCGGTATCGCAGTCCGTATCGTTTAATCCTTCCTCAACCCGATCGTTCCATGCCTGTTCCGCCAATTGTTGTCGCCCTGGTCGGGAACCCCAACGCGGGGAAATCGACCTTATTTAATGCTCTTTCGGGGCTACGGCAGCACGTCGGAAACTACCCTGGCGTTACCGTCGAGATGAAAAAAGGCGACTTCGTCGTCGATGGTCGGCGCGTCGAGTTGATCGACTTGCCGGGCACGTACAGCCTGGCCGCGCGAAGCCCCGACGAGATGGTTGCGGTCGATCTGCTCCTCGGTCGGCAACCGTCGGAGCCGAGACCCGATCTCATTATCTCGGTCGTCGATGCCTCGAATCTCGAACGGCACTTGTACCTGACGACGCAACTCATGGAACTCGGCGTGCCGGTGATCGTCGCGCTGAACATGATCGACATGGCGAAGTCGCAAGGCATCACGATCGACGCGGAGCGTTTGGCGAAGTCGTTGCAAGTGACCGTCGTGCCGATTCAGGCGAACGCGGGTACGGGCCTCGACAGTCTGCGTGCGGAGATCGTGCGTGCCGCCGATCGCGGTGTCGCCCCGGCGGCGAATCTGTTACCCGAGCCGATATTGCGCGAGAGCGAGGCACTTCACGGCTCGCTCAACGGCGAGATTCCGCAGTTCCTGGCACGCCGTTTGTTACTCGACGTTGGCGGGTATACCGAACAGTGGCTGACCGCGAAACGTGGCCCCGAGTGGCATCAAACCCTCCTCGATGCTCGGCTGCGACTCACCAAAAGCGGTTGCCCCGTGCCCGCCGCCGAGGCCAAGGCACGCTACGCCTGGATCCGTGCTGCCACCGCCACCGCGATCACGAAACCGGCGATCCGCCCCGTCTCGACGACGGATCGCCTCGACACGATTCTGACGCACAAACTCTGGGGCACGCTCGTCTTCTTGGCGCTGATGTTCGTCGTGTTCCAGGCGATCTTCGTCGGTGCCGAACCGCTGATGGGGGCCATCGATGTCGCGACCAAGTGGCTCGCGTCGCTCGTCGAAGGCGTGCTTCCCGTTGGGCCGTTCCGCTCGCTCATCACCGATGGCGTCATCACCGGCGTCGGTGGCGTGATCAAATTCCTGCCGCAAATCTTGTTACTGTTCGCCTTCATCGCGTTCCTCGAAGACTGCGGTTACATGGCGCGTGCGGCGTTCCTCATGGATAAAATCATGAGCCGCTGCGGGCTGAGTGGCAAGTCGTTCATTCCAATGTTGTCGTCGATTGCCTGCGCGATTCCCGGTGTGATGGCGGCACGGGTGATCGAGAACCGGCGCGACCGCATTGCCACGATCCTCGTCGCGCCGCTGATGAGTTGCTCGGCACGCTTGCCGATCTACATGTTGATGATCGGCGCGTTCCTGACCGTGGGCCGGCCGTTCTGGTTAAAAGGCTTCACGCTGTTCGTCATGTATATGATTGGGTTCCTCGTCGCGCCGATCGTGGCACTCATCCTGAAGCGAACGCTGTTGCGCGGGGCGACGCCGATCTTCGTGATGGAACTGCCGACGTATCGGCGTCCGTCGCTGAAGGCGATCTTGCGGCGAATGTTCGATGCGGGCTGGGCGTTCGTTCGCCGTGCGGGCACGCTGATTCTGGCATCGATGGTCATCGTCTGGGCGCTATTGTACTTCCCGAATACCGACGAAAACGGGCAGAAGTACGAAGACCGGATTGCGGCCATCACGGAGAAGGCCGAAGCCGCCGATGGCGAAGAGGCGAAGGCCGAGGGCGAGAAGCAGGTCAATGCGTTACGCAGCGAATGGAAGCGAACGTCGCTGCTCGGGCGTGTAGGGCGTTCGATGGAACCGGTGTTCGCGCCGCTCGGTTGGGATTGGAAAATCGGCGTGGCGGCGCTCGCGAGTTTCCCGGCCCGCGAAGTGATCGTCGGCACGCTCGGCATCTTGTATCAGGAAGGCGACATCGACTCCGAAGTGAAAAGGGATCAACTGCAAAACACGATCCGCGACCGTTGGAGCGAAGATCCGATTCGCGGGCCGTACGTGGTGCCGGTCGCGTTATCGGTGATGGTGTTTTTCGCGTTATGCTGTCAGTGTGCGTCGACGCTGGCCGTGATTCGCCGCGAAACCAAAAGCTGGGCGTGGCCCGCCTTCACGTTCGCGTACATGACGATCCTCGCCTACATCGGCGCATTCCTGACGTTTCAGATCGGCCGCTGGGTCGTCGATCATCTGTCGTGACCGCATTCGCGAAAGTCTGTCATGGACAATCAACTCCTCGCCGTTATCGCCACGATCGCCGCCGCCGGTGCGTACCTCACGTACTCGAGTTGGCGAACGTGGTTCGGCAAGAAACCACCCGGTTGCGGTTCCGGTTGCGGCAACTGCGCGAAACCGACCGCAACACCCGAAGTGAACGCGCACCGCATCGCGCTCCCCGTGATTGCGGCCCAAGCCGATGCGACGCGATAGGGCAACGATACGAGCCACCGAGCTTGTATGAGGATCTATTCGGGCAATGGCTTGTCTTTGGTTTCTGGCAGGAATGGCAGTGCCAGTAACCCGAGTAGGAACACGCTACACATCGAAACCCCTGCGTACCGGAACGCATCGCGGCCGTAGCCGTCGAACACCGAACTCGTGAGTTGCGCGAGCGTGAACGGTCCCGTTGCGGCCAGCAATCGGCCCGCGTTGTAGCAAAAGCTCGTGCCCGTGCTGCGGTAGCGCGTCGGGAACAGTTCGGGCAGGTAAATCGCGTAACCGCCGAAGAGCGCGAGTTGGCAGAATCCCATTAGCGGGATCATCCAGAAAATATCGTTGCGGGTTCGCAGAAACCCAAACGTGTACGCGGTCATCGCCGCCGCCAGTACGAAGAAGATCGCGAATGCCGGGCGACGACCCAGCATTCCCGTGACCCAACTGAAGGCGAAGATGCCGAGGAACGCACCGAGATTTTGCACCAACGACGTGATGCCACGCCACCAGCCGAGTTCGCCTTTCAATGCATCACCGGCAAACCCTTCGGCCTCCAGCGTCGATTGAAGCGCGAGGCCGGTTAAGTCGGTGGCGAAGAAGCCGATACCCCAGAGGCCGATCACGCCGGCCCCCGTCAGGAGCAAGCCGAAGATCGCGCGTTTGCTCCAAGGCGGCGTGGTCAGCATCGCGGTGAGCGTGCCGAAGAATGCCGACCACGGCGCGGGTTTCAGCCCCTTCTCCTCGGCCGCCCGCATCGCGAGCCATTTGTCCGGTTCGCGCAAAGTGAACTGCACGATCGCGAGCATGATACCCGGCAAGATGCCGATGAGGAACATCACGCGCCACGGTTTCAGCCAGCCGTCTTGCGGGAACATGCCGTCTTTCTGAAGCGAGCCGAGGTACATCGAAATAAGTGCGGCACTGCAATTCCCGATCACGCTCGAGGCTTGGAACATGCCCAGAATGTACGGCCGCGAATTATCCGGGACCGTCTCCGCGAGCAAGACGACCGCCGCCGCGAACGCGCCACCGACCCCCAGGCCCGTGAGTAAGCGGTAGGCCATGAAGTCCCATTCGTTCGTCGAAAATGCGCTCAATCCGGTGAAAAGTGCATAAAGCCCGATGGTGATTGTCAGCGTTTTGACGCGACCGAGTCGGTCGCCGAGGATGCCGAAGCCGATGCCGCCGATCGCCCAGCCGATCATGAACACCGCCGTCGCATAACCGCCGAGTTCGGCGACTTTCGGGCTATTCGCCGGCTCGCTGACGAGCGTGCTGAGTGCCGGTTGGCGGGCGAGCACGAAGAGTTGCTGGTCGAGGCAATCGAGATCCCACGCCATGCAGCAGACGACGAACACGAACCACTGGTAGCGGTTGAGATCTTTGAGGCTGGCCCAGCCGGTGCGGGGTACGGTTGGCTCGGACATGCAGCATCTCGTCGAAGGCGGGGTTGCGGAAGGTAACCCAAGGTATACCCGTTCGCGGCGCGAGATGCCAGGGATTTCGGCGATCTCTCAGTCCAGCCCGCCGACTTCGCCGCCATTGGGTGTCATCGCCGCCCAAAACGTCGTCTCACTGACGCCGGGGCGAATCGTCCGCACGCTGCCATCCGCCATCGCGACCAACAACCCCGCCGAATACGGAGTCTGCAACATGTGGCAATTCGCCTCTTCGACCTTCGGCCGAACCTGAAACGTCACCCCCGCAACCGAAGGCCGCGTAACGTTGTTGGTGGTAATGGCGTGGATATCTCCCCAAACAGGGTCACCAAACGTCGCACGACGAGGCGCATAAAAATTAGGAAGATTGTTATCGGTACGAAGATTTGGTGGGTCATTTAAATATGCGTCGAAGATGACATTGCCCGGGTTTCCTCTCGGCTCGCAATACCGTTCCGCAAACAGTATCGTATTCGAACTCCCATCGGATATCGAAGATGGGAATTTAGGACCATTAATAAACATTGGGAAGTTCCAACTATAACTTGTTATAGTATTCCTATAGGGCTTTGTCAAATTTGCAAGGGTTGGGTCTGCTGGGCTAAACAGGATTTTTGCTTGAATCGGATGACCATCACTATCGTATAAATCGGGGATTAAATCGTCAGTCATTGCAACTGCAAGTTGTAGCGGGGGATTGTGCATACCCATTTTCATATTCGGTGACACACCACCCGCATATCCATCGTACTCCGCACTAGATTGATGAAGTGCAAGAGCCAACTGACGAATTTGATTCGACGATTGTGCGAGAATTGCGTTCGATCTTACTTTTTGCACAGCCGATAAAATTAGACCCGTCAGCAATGCCAGTATTGCGATAACGACTAACAACTCGAGCAACGTGAAAGCGCGACGTTTGGAACTGCGTGTCATGCGAAGCTTCCTTAGTTCTACTGTATCCACTGTAAACCGTTAATTGACAGGGACTTCCGAATAACCGCTGAAAATCCAGAAATGCATCCGCAACGAACACAGATTTT
>JAYVQG010000168.1:0-7483 GCA_043757025.1 Limnoglobus sp. | reverse complement strand
CGGTTGTCGAATCGACCCCTTTCGACGCAACCCTCGACAAGAGTTCGATATACGGAATACGGAACAGTGGATCGCGATCGAAAAGTGGCGATTTTGGGCCTCGAAAACCGAAAAAACACCCGAAAAAACGGTTTTGGAACGTCCGGAATTGCGACTTACGTCGATTCAAATCGGTGCCGCTTCGATGACGCGCATCGATTTCCACTTGCCCGAACGGAAACGTAGCCAGAAACAGAATGCCATCACGCTGATGTAGAAGCTCGCGAAACCCCATGCCCAATAGATGTTGCCGCCGTAGGTGACGAGCAAATACGTCGGGATAATCATGCAAGGCCACGCCAGCGCGAATGTCAGGATCGTGACGTAGCGCGTGTCCCCGGCACCGCGTAGTGCGAACGAGTATGTGACGTTCAGCGAGTCGGCGAGCGAGTAGGCGGCCACGCAGATGAGGAGCGTCGGCACGATGGCGACGACTTTCTTCCATTCTTCGAGGCTGTCGCTGCCATCGGGTGGGCGGAAGCCCCACATGAGCGTATTGGGGAACAGCACGTAAATCAGCGCGACGGTTGCCATGTAGCCGACCGTCCAACGTGCGCCGAGGATCGTCGAGCGTTCGGCTAAATCGGGGCGATTTTCGCCGAGCCGTTGGCCGACGAGAATCGCAATCGTCTGACCGATCCCCTGCATTGGCAGAAAGCCGACCATGTTTAATGTGAACGTCAGGCTCGTCGCGTTGGCTTCCGCATCGCCGAGCCGACCGACGAACACGATGAACAGCGTGAACGATAGCGCATCGAGCGCCCACTGCAACCCCGCCGGCCCGCCGAACTTCAGCAGCCGTTTCATCAGGTCGATGTCGATCCGCCACCCGCTGACCGTGGCAAATTCGATGCGGTATTTCGTCTGGAAAAACAACAGCATTGCCAAGCTCGCGGACATCCACGAGCCGATCGCCGTCGCCCACCCGGCTCCAACGATGCCGAGTTGCGGGAAGCCGAAATGCCCGAAAATCATGGCGTAATCGAAGAACACCGTCCCGAACGTACCGAAGGCGTTGATGGCGAGTACGGTCCACGTGTCGCCGCGCCCCGCGAAGAATCCCGTTAGCGTCGCGATCAACGCCATCGGCAACACGGCCGGGCAGAGCGAGCGAAAGAACGCCGTTTCCAGTGCGGCCAACTTCGGCGCATGATGCGTAATCGACGTGTCGAACAGATACGGCGCGAGCGGCCACAACACCCAGAAAACGCAACCGGCCACGACGCTGAAATAGATCCCCTGCCAGACCGCCGGGCCGATCCGCAACGGCCGCTCCGCACCCGTATATTGCGCCACAAACGTACTGACATACCCCGCCGTGCCCTGAATGAGCGTGAAGAACAGCCAGAACACCATCGCGGCGGGCATCGACGCGCCCATTGCATCGGGGTCGTATTGCGAGAGAAAGGCGCGATCGACGGTGAACTGAATCGTCGTAAAGCTATTCGCCAAGATCAACGGCGCAGCCATCGTCAAAAGCTCGCGGCTCGTCCCCTTGCCCGCATTCGGAATGTCAGATCCCATTCGTTCCTACTCGGAAACAGCCGCAATCGTGGAGAGAGCCACACGGGGATTGTACGATGCGCGGCTACAACCGAGTAAAAGGTGCCAAAGCAAACCGATGTTTAATGCAAATAGTTTCATCGACTTCCGCAATGCAGTTCCTCTTGCATCGGATCGCGGTTCGTGCGGTAATGTCGTGCCCCCACGGATGGAGGATACCGATGCCGCGCGACATTTTGGCGTTTCACAACCCGACGCATTCTTTCCCGTCGTCGCCCGATCTCGCCTACGAAGCGTTGCCGTTACTTCACCGGTTGCGCAATTGCCTGCCGTTGGCGACGACCTTCCGCGATGCCTGCAAGCGCACCCGCCGTTGGGGCGTGCCGCCGTTGTTCTTCTTCGGGAAGCCCAAACCGATAGTCGCGGTGCCATTCCCCGGCGAAAGCGGCATGGCGGTGGCGCGGCGTTACCCCGATGCGGCACTGGCTTGGTCGAAGCTCCACGATTACACCGACGATGCATTCGCGGTGATGGCCGCCTCCGCCGATGCGCGACGCACGGCGCGGGCGATTCCCGGCCTAATTCCTGGCATTCAAGCACTGGCGGCCGACCATCGGCGCTGTCGCGAACTTGCGGAGTTGTTCGCGGTGGCCGACGATGGTGCCGTAACGGTGTTGCACCCGAGTAGCGGCGCGGGGTTCCGCATTCTGTTCGGTGGCATCGCGAATCTGGCTCAATTTCACGTGCTTTTGGCCGATGCGGTGACGGGTTCGCCACTGAAAGGGTATCTGGCAGGCGAGCGACCCGACCCGCGAATCGTTGCGGCGTATCGCGATGACCCCACTGACCCCGAGGCCGATGTCGCGACGGCGCGGTTCCAGCTTTATCGACCGACGGCGTTGCGCGAAGATGGCACGTTGCCGCCGCGATTTCAGGGTAGCGAAGAATGGTTCTGGGGCCACGAAAGTCCGTCTGAAATTCCGAGCGTCAACGGCGAACGCCTGCTTCTGATCGGCGAACCGGCGTATCGTCGTCAGTGGACCGTCCGCCGTCGCTTCTCCGCCGTATCCGGGGAACTGCACGTCGACGAGGTACTTTCCGCAACCGCCGTCCGGTCGTGGATCGACGCGCTGCGTGGCCGCATTTCGCAAACCGTCCGCGTGGCCGAGGCCGCGTGACGCTTACCCGACGCCGTTCACCGCGTCGATCAGTTGCCGCAACCGGCCCTGGTTGGTGCGGCGGAAGCGGAATTTGAGTCGCGGCATCGCCTTCAACGTCGGTTCGTTCGCCTCGGCGGGTTGGGCTTCGGTTTGTTCGATGGTTCCACTCGTACAGATGTCTGCAAAGTCTGTACGAATTCGTTCCAGAACTTCATTCGAGATTCGCGATTGCAACCGCAGTATGAGATGACCCTTCACGTAGCGCATCGAGTGATAGACCTTATAGAAATTCGTCACTTCGCGAACGGCTTCTTCGACCGAATCGGTGATGCGGTACAGCGAGCGATCGTCGGGCGAGATGTAACCGCGCTGCAAGAGATCGTCATCGACGAAGCGCTGCCAGCTTCGCCAATAGTCGCCCCCCGGTTCGTCGACGAGCACGAGTGGGAAAATGTGCGATTTGCCGGTCTGGATCAGCGTCAGGGACTCGAACGCTTCATCGTGCGTGCCGAAGCCGCCGGGGAAGAGCGCAATCGCGTCGGATTCTTTCACGAACGCGAGCTTGCGCGTGAAGAAGTAACGCATGTTCATCAGCTTCGGATCGTCGAGAATCACGGGGTTCGCCGATTGCTCGAACGGCAGCATGATGTTCAACCCGAAGCTGTTTTCGCGACCCGCGCCGACGTGCCCCGCCTCCATAATCCCGGCGGCGGCCCCCGTGATGACCATGTACCCCGCATCCGCCATCTGCTTGCCAAACGCCACCGCCGCCAGGTACGCGGGATGGTCCGGCTTGGTGCGAGCGGAGCCGAACACCGTCACTTTCCTACGCGACCGATATGCCGCAAACACGCGGAAACAGTGCCGCAGTTCCTTGAACGCCGTCGCCAGCAACTTCGCATCGCCGCGGCTACACCCGTCCTTCGTCAGCTTGTCGGCGGTCTCTTTGATCTGCGCGACAAAGTCGTGAATCGACTCGGTGGCATCGGTTTCAAGGATCGATTCAAACGCCGTATTCGGCACCGCTTCCTCCGCCATGCTTCGACTCCTTTACACCAAGCCGCGCGATGTCGATGATTGTACCAGCAACTTGCCCCACGTTCACTTTCCGCGATTTCAGTGTATTCCGTGGTTCTCTTCCATTCTTCAGCCGAATCGGCGTTGAGGCGTTGTATAGCGGTTCCAGTTCCGCTTGCGTTGTCGCTTCCCGTTGGCGTATAGTCCGTAAAGTGGCAACCTCAACGCGGTTGTGCCGTGCCACTGGGAAGGAACCCGTATGGCTTTGGCAGTCCCGCCCGATGGCGGATCGGCGCAGGCGGAAACCCGTCGGTTGCCCCGTCGCGCCACGGCCACGTTACCCGTTGCCCAGCCGAAACTTACGGTGGTGATCGTCAACTTCTGCCAGTGGCAAAATACCGCACGCCTTACGAAACAGTTGCGACGAAGCATTGCCTGCCGCGACGGCCATGCCGAGGTCGTCGTCGTCGATAACGATTCGCCGAAGTCGCGCATCGCCAACAAGTTGCGTAAATTATCGGGCGTGCGAATGCACCAGTTCGACCGCAACACCGGTTTCGCCACCGCCGTAAACAAAGGCGCAGACATCGCTTGCGGCGATTGGGTGCTGCTACTCAACCCCGATGTCACCGTGGCCGATGGCTTCCTCGACGACCTGATTCCGGTGGCCGAACGCTATCCGCAAATCGACGCAAATGCGGGCGTGATCGGGCTGAAACTCCACAATCGCGACGGCACATTGCAAGCCTCCGCAGGTACGTTTCCGACCTTCCTCGGCACCGCCACACGCCTGGCGTTACCCCGATCGCGACGCAAGTGCCAGCATCAGAACGGCGAACGACCGCAGCGAGTCGAATGGGTAACCGGTGGCTGTATGTTGTTGCGCCGCAACTGCTTCGAGCAACTACGCGGCTTGGACGAACGCTTCTTTTTATACTACGAAGACGTCGATTTCTGCCGCCGCGCCACCGAAGCGGGTTGGTCGGTATGGTACGAGCCATCGCTGAGCGTGACGCACCACTGGCCGCTCCACGCCCGAAACGTGCCCGCGCCGCTCCGGTTAATGACGCGCCACGCCTTACTCACCTACGCCACAAAGCATTGGCCACGCTGGCAGTTACGGCTCCTCGCAATCATCGTGAAACTCGAGTCGCGGCTTCGCGGCACGTTCGCAAAACAACGCGGCAATGCGGTTGCCACCGATTGTTACCGCGAACTGCGGCACCTCGTCAGCGACCTGCTCCAGGGCCGCACCGCAGCCGCCGACATCCGCGTAAGACGTGCTGCCAGCTACCTTTCCGCAATCTCCGCCGCACAAGACGACCGCACGACGTAGTTCATATGCTCCCATCGCTTTCCATTGTGATCCCGTCGTATCGTCGCACCGATTTGCTGCGCATCTGCATCGGTTCGGTCATTCGCGAAATGCCTGCCCAGACGCAAGTGATTGTCGTCGACGATGGCTCCTCCAATGAAATCGTAACCCGCGTTGCTGCCACGTTTTCTGGCGTGCAAGTCATCCGTCACCCGCGCTCGAAAGGGTTCTGCGCGGCGGCAAATGCCGGAATTCGCTCCGCAACGGGCGCGATTGTCGAACTGCTCAACGACGATACCGAAGTGTGTCAAGGCTGGGCGGATCATGCGTTGCGACAATTCGAGAACGCGCAAATCGCAGCGGTTGCGCCGCTCGTTCTGAAGAACGAACCGTCGCGCCGTGAAGCGGGCTTCGCGCCGCGGATCGATAGTGCGGGCGATGTCTACGACTACGGCGGGTTCGCCCGAAAGCGTGGTGACGGCAGCGTTTGGGATGCGGCATCCGCGTATCGACAACCCGGCCCCGTATGGGGCGTGTCGGCCACGGCGGGGTTTTATCGCAGGCAGGTGTTACTCGAAACGGGCGGTTTCCCCGAAGATTTCGTCGCGTATTTTGAAGATGTCGATCTCTCACATCGCATTCGCGAAGCGGGTTATGAGATCGTTTACGAACCGCGATCGACCGTCTGGCACTGCGTGTCCGCCTCGTACGGGCAGACGCCGAACCGCCAACTCGTCGAGCGACAATCGCGAAACGAGGAGCGCGTGTTCTGGCGGAACGTGCGTGGCCGCCAGCGTTTGCGTTATCTGCCCCGCCACATCGCCGTACTCGGCGCGAAAGCGATCTGTCGCTGGCAAGAAGGGCAACTATTACCCTGGGCATTCGGCCGTTTGCGAGCAATTCTCCCCGGCGGATAGTGGCGAACGCGCCAGCTTCGCGATGGAATACCGCACCGGATTTACTTACCATAGAGCCAGACAGTTTCCCATTCGATAATTGGCTGTGATCCGCTATTGACAATTCGACCGCGCAATCGATGTTTAAGGCTTGAGCCGTAACGCTCCGACAGCAGTACGACATCACCTTGGTGACAATACAAGAACGATGGAGACAAATAAATCGTATCCGTCGGGTCGGTTTCGTATATTTTATCGAAATCGTATTTTCGCGCGACTCCGTCAAGTCTTCATCGCGCAACACCCAATTGCACAAATAGATGCCGCCGATGTTGCCAGCGGCAACGTCCCCGTCTGCCATTTGAGCTATGAACAAACGCGAGATCGGAAGTGGCGCGGTAGAAATATATCCGAAATTGGTGAAGAGATATTCGGCCAACATGGGGAGCCTGGCATTCCACATGTCGACGAGATTCTCCAGCACCAATTCGGTGTAGATGTTGAAATTACGCTTCATCTTCGTCGAACCAAGCTCCGGGTCGTTCACCGTTCAATTCTTTTTGAACGACGGTCTTGTCTCTCAACAGCTCAATCATCACTTCTGTGAAGAAGCTGAGGTCGAAATGAGTTGTCCGGTCTTTCGGCTTTTTAGTGTAAAACTGGTGACGGGCTATCGTCGTCGCACGATCGATGACACGACGGATCGATTCGTCCTTTTCAGTCGTTCAGGATCGCGCCTGCTTCGTTCCAATGAATCAACTCGAATCGTTCGTGCATGCTACCAACAAAGGTTCGAGTTCATTCTGTGGTGACAAGCCCCAACTCGCGAAGCGCTTCCGCTAACCCCTCTGCTACCTCTGCGGATGACACTGTCACCTGCACCGGCTCGTTGTTTAGTACTCGGTTTACCATGTTGAGTGCTTGGTCCAATGGTATTGCAGCCCGCTGTCTGATTTCTTTTATGGCTGCGACCGTGTTGCACCCTTTCCGCCATCCTGTAATGTGTACTTCCGGCATGCTCACTCCAGATGAATTGTGACATCCCTCGGTGACACCCCGGTCCCAGCTGTAGCACCGGTTGTCCGTGGGGCAGGATGGATTACTAGTTCTGTGGCACCGTTTCCGTGCTGCCTCAGAAAGTCACGCCCAAACTCGTTAAGTTGCTTCGGACCTAAGCGACCGCCAGAGTTCTTGGTGAAGTGGACGCCGTCCAGATGGATTGTATTGTCTACTCGCCTCATCCCGGCGATAAATTCGATCTCTGTGTCGCCAACCCTCCCAATCGCATTCACTACCCCGCCTTCGTTAATTGGGAGTGTCCACTCTATCGGAGTTGGAGCAACGCTTTCGGGCACCACTGGCGGTCGTGGCACTGGCTCGGGCCGTGGTACTGGGCCTTGACCTTGTGGACCTGCGGGGCGTTCGGGCACCATCGCTTGGCGTTCGCCGCGCTGGAGTGCGGCGGCGCGGCGTTCGGCTTGTGCCGCTTGCAGAGCCGCACGCACGTCGGCTTCCAACGCGGCTCGGCCGGCGGCCGCCTCAGCGCTCTCGCC
>JAYVQG010000167.1:0-1964 GCA_043757025.1 Limnoglobus sp. | reverse complement strand
AGGTTCGACCGATAGGTGGCTATCGCATCCGCACAGAGAATGTCAAAATGGCGAATTTGGGAAATTGTCCTCCGACACGACCGGGAATTGCTGACGATCCGCCCACATCCGAAGCTCACGGAGTAATTCTTGGACAGGTACTAAGTGGTGGAATCATTCCCTGCTACCCAAAATCGCCGCAATTGAAACCAGGCCTTTCGGATCGTCCATCACAACCCTGTGGAAAACCTCTCCAAATGGCGGCGGGCGTTTCGGTATTCGCATGGCGCGACTTTCAATAACTTTAAACTTTACTAAAACTTAAAGTTAGTTTACACATCCTTGCGTTCTGTTGCGAGTCGAGATTCACCCACACGATTCCCCGCAGTCAAAAAAACGGTTTTTGAGCCTCCGCAATCGTGACTTACGACGATTCTGAAACGCGAAGTTGCAGTTTCGCGACGAAGCGCAGAAGGTCCGCGGGTAGTGGCATTTCCCAGTGCATCACCACTTCCGAAACGGGATGCACGAAGCCGAGTTCGGTGGCGTGGAGTGCCAGTCGCGGTGCGCCGTCGGCGTTGAGCACGGTCGTGCCGTTCATGTTCTTGATGTAAACCTTCTCGCCGCACACGGGGTGCCCCGCTTCCGAAAGGTGGATGCGAATCTGGTGCGTTCGCCCCGTTTCCAGCCGGCACGATAGGATCGTGTGTTTCGGCAACCGCGTCTGTACTTCGATGTGCGTGATCGCTTCTTTGCCCGTGGAATCGGCACTTCGCGTACTGCCACGGCGACCATCACCGCGATCCCGCGTGAGGTACGAGCGTATCGTGCGGGCTATCATCGTGCCCGGCACAATCGCCAAATACCGGCGAACGACGGTGTGTTTGCGGAACTGCATTCCGAGCACGCGCTCCGCCAGCACCGTGCGCGCAAACACGAGCAACCCGCTGGTTTCCTTGTCCAAACGATGCACGATCCGCAGCGGCGGCAGCGTTTTCAGCGACCGATTCAGGCGCTTCGCGATTGCCGCGTGCGCGAGGTCGTACAGCGTCGGGTCGAGTTCGCGGCGGCGCTCGGACCATTCGAGTTCGGCCGGATGGCGAACGCTACTGATCCCCGATGGCTTCTCGACGACGACGACGTGATCGTCGAGGTGACGAATCACCAGCGTATCGGCAGCCGCGTTCCGCGTCGCCCCGGCTGGCCGAATCAGCAGTTCGATAATCTCGCCTTCGCGAACGCGCCGTGCCGGATCGGCACACACCGTATCGCCAATTTTTACGCGACGATTTTCGATGAGCGCCTTCACATCGCTCCACGACGGCTGATGCAGGTGCAACCGCGAACGCAACACTTTCGCAAGCGTATGTTCCGCTTCGGGGGCAATCACAGTAAACGGTGGGAGTGCAAGCATTATTTGTAACCAATCCAGTGGCATTGTTCGCCAATAGAAATCACGAAACCGATGGTAACTCGCTCAGAAGAGTGCGTTCATCCTCGTAACGCTTCAGGGTTCGTTCAAAGGAGCCGGCCGCCACGCGTTTCATCGGAACCCGCACCGGAACCCATCCCTTCGACGACGAGACCAGGATCGACCGCAGGCGGACTACCCGCAACAAAGCACTTTGCCGAAATCGCCGCCTGCCCAATCGCAGTCACCAGCCGCTGAATTGGAGAGGAATTGAGTCGTAGTTTCGTTTTGGATTTCGACATCGTTCGCACCTGGTTTGGCATATTTCGAGAGACTTGCCCACCCGCTTGATGATACGCGAGTCGGTGACGGTTGGAATGGCAGCGACTTTAAGTAGCAAGCGAGTGAGTTTGACACTTATCACCCACCCGCCGTGGACTCACTTCCGAATTCCATTGCAGCCGAAAATGCCCCATTAGTTCTACTGTATCCGCCGGAAGTACAATGTTGGAAAGAGTTTATGGAATTCTCGACAGTTGGGTTAAATTCCGTGTCTGACCGGGACGCATGTGTA
>JAYVQG010000166.1:0-7533 GCA_043757025.1 Limnoglobus sp. | reverse complement strand
ATTCCGAAATCGGGAATGATTCCAGGGATGGGTGGGTGGGTAAGTGGTGGAATCATTCCCTGCTACCCAAAATCGCCGCAATTGAAACCAGGCCCATTCTTACTTGCAAGTTGGCGTTCGGTTTGTCATGCTAAAGGTCCAACCTGCCCGATTTCGCCGTGCCGTGTGGAACTTTCGAGGGTCAACTCGCGATGGGTCACGTACGATGTGCTATTATCGTTCTCGCTTTGTCCGCGTGCATCGGCATGCGTGCGGAATCGGCTCCACTCGATTCGACGGCGAAATTTGAAAAAACGATCCGCCCGCTGTTGGCCAAGCACTGTTGGAGTTGTCACGGTGCAGAGAAACAAAAGGGTGAGTTGCGTCTCGATTCGCTTGCGGATATGCGAAAGGGCGGCGAAAGTGGCCCTGCGGTAGTGCCCGGCAAACCAGATCAAAGTCCGATCGTGTTGGCGGTTCGTCATAGCGAACAATTGAAGATGCCGCCGAAGAATAAGTTGAGCGAAGCGGAGATTGCGAGTCTAATCGAATGGGTCAAAAACGGTGCCGTCTGGCCCGACGCAAAAAGCATTACAACTACCGAATCGAAATCGATTGGCCCCCGATCGTTCACGATCGAAGAAAAAGCATTTTGGGCTTTCCAGCCGATCCAGTCGGCGAATCGGGCGGCGATTCCCGGGTCGAATCGAATCGATGAATTTCTGAATCGACGGCGCGAGAAAGCGAAACTCAAGTCTGCACCGGAAGCCGACAGACGGACGTTGATTCGGCGTGTGACCTGGGATCTGACCGGACTACCGACCGCCGCAACGGAGATCGAAGCATTTCTCGCGGATCGTTCGCCGAATGCATGGGACACGTTGATCGATCGCCTGTTAGCCTCACCTGCATACGGGGAAAAATGGGGAAGGCGTTGGCTCGATGTCGCTCGTTATGCAGACAGTAACGGGATGGACGAGAACCTCGCGCATAGCCATGCGTGGCAATATCGCGATTACGTCATTCGATCGTTCAATTCCGATAAGCCTTTCGATCAGTTCGCGATGGAACAAATCGCGGGCGATCTCATACCGGGTGGGACGGAGCGCGAGAAAGCGGACCGTTTGATGGCAACGGGATTTCTCGTCATCGGCCCGAAAATGCTCGCGGAAGACGATCCTGCCAAAATGCGGATGGACATCGTCGACGAGCAACTCGACACGCTGGGGCAGGCGTTTCTCGGACTGACGTTCGGATGTGCGCGTTGTCACGACCACAAGTTCGACCCGATCACCACGCACGATTACTACGGACTGGCGGGGATTTTCTACTCCACGAAGACGATGCAAAATTACAGCGTCGTTGCGAAATGGCACGAGCGACCGATCGGTACGCCGGAGAACATCGCACTCCTAGCAGAGTTTGAAAAGAAACGCACTGCGGCGGCGGATGCCTTGCGAATAGCCGAACGCAAATCGCGAGAAGAATGGAAGGCGATTACCGAAATCGAGCGCAAACGGACCGATGTGTACGTTGCGGCGGCTCGACAATTCGTCGTCCGAAATCGTCCGATCCCGCTGCTCGTTGCCGATCCTGCGATAGCGAAACTCGCCGGGAGTGTCATCGTCGAGGCAGAGGATTACACGCGAGGGAATGTACTCAAACTGAAAAATGGTTACGGCGAAGGGATCGGCGTCATCATCAACGCGGGAATTTTGCCGAACGTTGCAGAGTACGATGTCGAGGTGCCTGCGGATGGCAAATACCAGATTGCAATTCGCTATGCGGCCGCCGACCCGCGCCCGACGATTTTATCCATCGGTGCGAAACGAGTCCGGACCGATGCTGCGAGTGCTGCGACCGGCTCGTGGAATCCGGACAAACAAATTTGGTCGGCTGAGGCCATCGTTCCGCTCGTGCGTGGGAAAACGACGATACGACTCGAACGAGACGGACCGTTCCCGCACTTCGACAAAATCGCACTCCTCCCGCTCGCACCCGAACGAGCGAAAACGCTGGCACCGACGGTCGAAGAAATCGCAATCGCTCAGAAACTCAATTTGTCTTTGTTGCGAGGCTGGATCGTCCTAGCAGCAAAATGGAAAGAGACGCCGCCATCGACTGAAGAACTTTCACGGATTGCGGCCGACCCTAACGGCCCATTCCCGACGCTGCCGAATTCGGATGGCGAACCGACGGCGTTAGTGAAGTTGGCGAAGATGGCAAAAGACCAACTCGCGGCCATCGAAAAAACCAAACCTGAGATCGTCGAGGTGATGGCCGTCGAAGAAAATACGCCGGAAAACCTTCGCATTCACTTGCGCGGGAATCACATGACGCTCGGAGCCGAGGTTCCGAGAAGAACGCTAACGATTTTGCCACTCGAAGGCCAACCGACGATCGTTGCAGGTAGCGGACGGAAGGAATTCGCCAATTGGCTCGTGAATCCACTCAATCCGCTCACGCCGCGCGTGATCGCGAATCGAATCTGGCTCGGTCACTTCGGTAAAGGACTCGTTCGGACGCCGGACAACTTCGGTAAACTCGGCGAACGGCCTTCACACCCGGAGTTGCTCGATTACCTCGCGTCCGAATTGATAAAGTCGGGGTGGAGTTTGAAATCGTTGCATCGGCTGATTCTGACTTCGCACGCTTACAAGATGAGTACGCGGTACGATCCGGAAGCCGACGCAATCGATCCCGATAATTGCCTGATGTGGCGGTTTCACCGTCGTCGACTCGATGCGGAAGAACAGCGCGATGGTATGCTCGCGATTGCAGGCTTACTCGACCGCAAAGCAGGCGGTTCGCTTTTGACGATACCGAATCGGCAGTACGTCACGAATACCACGAATCGAGCACACAACGATTATGTGACCTCGCGACGTACCGTGTATCTGCCGATCATTCGCAGTGCGATTTACGACGTTCTTCAAGCGAACGATTTCCCCGATCCATCGACACCCGCTGGCGTGCGATCTGTCACAACCATACCGGCGCAAGCGCTGTTTTTGCTCAACAGTGAACTTGCCGATGAAACATCGCTGGCCTTCGCGAGAATACTCATCGAGATGCCTCTCGATGACCGCAGTCGCATCCAGCAGGCGTACTTGCGGGCATATGGCCGTACGGCCAGCGACGCTGATGTGACGCGAGCACTACGCTATCTTGCTACGGCACAAGGCGTGGAGCCATCCGCAGATACGATACTTCTGGCTTGGAGTGGATTTTGTCGCGTGTTGCTGGCCTCTACTGAATTCGCATTTGTGGAGTGACGTATGACACCGCTAATGACTCGCCGACAGTTACTACAATCGTCGTCCATCGGATTCGGCTGGCTAGCCCTCGCCGATATGTTGAGCCGCGCCGAGGGTCGTGGGGATCCACTCGCCCCGAAACGGCCGCACTTCCCACCCAAAGCAAAACGTGTGATCTTTCTGTTTATGCACGGCGGCCCCAGTCAGGTCGATACCTTCGACTACAAGCCAAAACTGCAAGAATACGATGGGAAGCCACTCCCGTTCCCCAAGCCTCGCGTCGTGTCGAGTCCGACCGGGAACTTACTTCGATCGCCCTGGAAGTTTCAACGCTACGGACAAAGTGGTGCCTGGGTTTCGGAGTTGTTTCCGCACATCGCGAAGTCAGTCGATGACCTTTGCTTCATCAAATCGATGTACGGTTCCAATTCGCGGCACGGCGGGGCACTGTTGGAACTGCATACCGGGAGCGATACTTTCGTGCGGCCCAGCATGGGATCGTGGATCAGTTATGGCCTCGGTACGGAAAATCGCGATCTCCCCGGCTTTATTACGATTTGCCCGACGCTCACACACGGCGGAGTCAATAACTATTCTTCCGCGTTTTTACCCGCGATCTATCAGGGCACGCCACTCGGCAACGCGAGTATTCCTTCGGATCGGGCGAAAGTGCCTTTCATCAAAGGATCGACTGCGACCGAGCAACAGCGTCGGCAAATCGACTTGCTTGCGGAGATCGACCGAGAGCGTTTAGCGCAACTCGGACCGGACCCCGCCATCGAAGGCAGAATCGAATCGTTCGAGATGGCATTTCGTATGCAAGCCGCCGCACCGAGCATACACGATCTCTCGAAGGAGACGGCCATCACGAAGAATCGCTACGGCATGGATGAGCCAACGACTGCGAATTTCGGCCGTCAGTGCTTACTGGCTCGGCGGTTCGCAGAATCCGGCGTTCGATTCATCCAATGCACGCACAGTTACAAATGGGATCAACACGAAAATCTGAAAGTCGACCATTCGCGAAATGCAAAAGAAGTCGATCAGCCCATCGCAGCACTGATCGGCGACTTGAAACAGCGAGGAATGTTGGAAGAGACGCTCGTAATTTGGGGTGGCGAATTCGGACGCACTCCGGTGGCGCAAGGTAAAGATGGCCGGGATCACAACCCCCACGGGTTTACGATGTTCCTCGCCGGAGGTGGCGTCAAACCGGGGATCAGCTACGGTGAAACCGACGACTTCGGCTATTATTCCGTCAAAGACAAAGTCCATTTCCACGACCTTCACGCCACGATTCTTCACCTTCTCGGCCTCGATCACACGAAGCTGACATACCCCCACGCCGGTCGCAACTTTCGATTGACCGACGTTCACGGCGAAATCATCAAGGGAATTTTAGCCTGACTCGATGTTCGCGCGAGAGCGTAAAGTCATCCAATCTGTGGATCGGGCATGTTCTCCAGATTGACTCAACAGTGCAGACGAACCATTTCCGATCCTTCGTTTCCAAACGGATCGACTCGATGCGCCGCTGAAACGCCGATAGATCGATTTGCGTCTGGCGTGAAGTCGTTCTAGTTTTTCGTCGTATTCGCAACCGTCCAATCGCCACCATTATGGTGTTCGTATGTCTGTGCCGAACTCGTTTGAAGAACTGATTCAACTCATCCGGAAAAGCGGCATGGTGGATGAGTCTCGATTGACTGCGTATATCGCGCGACGTCAGAAAGGTAGCGGATTGTCGGCCGATCCGCGACAAGCGACCGATGACATGATTAGCGATGGGATACTCACGAACTTCCAAGCCGAGCAGTTCCTGCTCGGGAAGTGGCGCGGCTTTAGTATCGGAAAATACAAGCTACTCGAACGAATCGGCGTTGGCGGCATGGGGCAGGTGTTCCTGTGCGAACACATGTTCATGAAGCGCCGCGTCGCCATCAAAGTGCTACCGCCCGCCAAGGCCGAACAGCCTGCGGCACTCGGTCGATTTTATCGAGAGGCCCGCGCGGCCGGTTCGCTCGAACACCCGAACATCGTCCGAACGCACGATATCGACCAAGATGGCAACTTGCACTTTATCGTGATGGAATACGTCGACGGCTCGAACCTCCTCGAGATCGTCAAGAAGTTCGGCCCGATGGATTGCGGGCGTGCGGCACACTACACGAAACAAGTCGCAGTCGGGCTGGATTTCGCGTTCAAAAGTGGCGTCATCCATCGCGATGTGAAGCCGGGAAATATCCTGATCGATCGCAAAGGTCTGGCCCGCGTCCTCGACCTGGGCTTGGCGCGGTTCTTCAACGATCAATCCGACATGCTCACGGTGAAGTACGACGACAAAATCGTACTCGGTACCGCCGACTATGTCGCTCCGGAGCAAGTCGCGAATAGCCATGCGGTCGATGTGCGTGCGGACGTCTATGCACTCGGTGCGACGTTATATTTCTTATTGGCAGGTCACCCGCCGTTCCCGACCGGCACGGTCTCGCAGAAGTTGCTGTGGCACCGCACGAAAGAGCCGACGCCGATCCGCCAACTCCGACCCGAAGTGCCCGAAGGCTTGGCCGCGATCTTGGCGAAGATGATGGCGAAAGACCCTGCCGTGCGCTATCAGACACCCGCAGAGATCGTCAACGCGATCACGCCGTGGATCACGACCGATAAGTTGGTACCGTCGGTATCGGAAATGCCCGTATTGTGCCCCGCCGTGCTCGAAGGCATGGAGATGGCACCGATGGTCGAATTGAGCGCGACCCACTCTCCGATACCCGAACCGGCCGCCGTCGGAATGGGGTCGGTCACCCGCAGTAAACTGGTGAGCCAACTGGCCGCCGACATGCGTTCGCAGCCGGCACAGAAGCCGTTCGGCAGCCCAGCCGCTGCGAATCCGTTCAGCGCCCCGACGCGAAAATCGTTCGAGCCGCAAGCGGTTGGGGCCACTTCCGCGCCATTGAAGTATCCGCAGATGGCCGCCGTTGCCCCGGCTCCCACACCGTCGAAGCCGTTCGCAGCCAAGCCTCGGCCGGAACCGTCGCCGTTCGGTAGCCAGTTACTCAAGTCGATCGAACCGCCGCCGCTACCGTATTCGCCGCAACCGACGCCGCATCAGAACCCGGCGCTGCCGATGGCCCCTCAATCGCGACCGCAACGCAGCAATATGGTGTACAACCTCGCGTTGGTCTCAATTTTACTCGCATCGATAATACTCGGTGCGGGGCTGGTTTATGCGAAGTTCTGGAAGTTGCCAGCCAACAATGTGCCGAAAGCGACCGTGGAATCGCAATCGCCGTAACCAGTCAATTTATCGTTTGTGGATGTTTGCGGCCTCACACGCCGCGAACATCTGCTCGAGTACCTCGTCGATTTTCATCGCCGATGTATCGATCCGCACCGCGTTCGCCGGTTCTTTAAGTGGGTCCAGTTCGCGCGTCTCATCTTGGAGGTCGCGGGCAATAATTTGGTCGTACACCTCGTGATAACTCGCGGGGCTGTCGATCTTTTCGAGGTCGAGCATCCGTCGTAACGTACGCACCTCGGCGTTGGCGGTAAAGAAGAATTTGAGTATCGCTTTCGGGAACACAACCGTGCCTTGGTCGCGGCCCTCGCAGATGATCTTTTTGCCAGTGGCGATGCGAATCTGCTCGGCCTTCAGGTGTTCTCGCACTTCCTTAAACGTACCGACTTTACTGGCGAGCGCGTTCATCCGTTCGGTGCGAAGGTGTGCGTTTCGATCTTCGCCGTTAATGAACACGACGTTGTTGCGTAGATCGAAGTGACATTTTTCGACGATGTTGCGTATCGTTGTCGCGTCCATTGAAGCGAGTTCGAGTTCGACACCCTCTCGCTCGAGGATTTCGCCGATCGCACGGTACATCGCACCCGTGTTGAGGAGTTCGTAACCGATAGCATCGGCTAACAAACTCGCTGCCGTCGATTTACCCGTTCCCGCGTAGCCATCGATTGTGATCGTCATTGTCGTTCGCCTCGTTGGTGTCAAAAACAAGGTGTAACGACGGCGCGGTTCCAATCGCGGCGAGTTTGGGTGCCGGTGAATGACTCCACCGTCTGCCCACCCACCCATCCCTGGAATCATTCCCGATTTCGGAATCAACCTAACGCACCAACGACTTACGTCCGAAATGGGTCGTCTGGAACTACGCTGGAACCAAAGTTTCAGTTGTTCTTTCCAGCAAAACGGGGCCTGGTTTCAATTGCGGCGATTTTGGGTAGCAGGGAATGATTCCACCACTTACCCACCCACCCATCCGTGGACTCATTGCCGAATTTCGGAACC
>JAYVQG010000165.1:0-7560 GCA_043757025.1 Limnoglobus sp. | reverse complement strand
CAACGCGACCTCCGCGCCAGATCCGAAGCAACGATCCGACACTCTGACAAACGTGAGACTAAGCGAATTCCCAGCGATTTAGGCGCGATTGCCGTGCTTACGCGCCGTAGTCGATCTCGTTGGGGTCTTCGACGCGGTGCTTCAGGATGAACTCGCGGCGGCCTTCGACTTCCTCGCCCATCAGCGTGCGGAACATCTTCTCGGCGGCGATCGCGTCGGTCATCGTTACGCGCAACAGCGTGCGGTGCTCGGGGTCGAGCGTCGTTTTCCAGAGTTCGTCGGGATCCATTTCGCCTAGACCTTTGAACCGCGTGATCGTCATGCCTTTTTCGCCGTTGCGACGGACTTCGCTCGCCAACATTCGCAGGTGGAGCAAGTCGCGTTCGGATTCGCCGGACCTTAGCGTGAAGCGGATCGGCGGTTCGCGACCGGCGATTCGCGGCAGCGGAATCAGGTCCGATGGCTGGAAGCTCGCGTCGATGAGCTTGGCCATCGCGCGGTTCAGCCCGCGGACTTCGTGCCATTCGTCGGTGGTGAAGCGATCGACTTCGTCGGCGGGTGTCACCGGCTTCGCGTTCGCATCGGTCGTCAACGTCGCGGGGGCAGCCACAGCGAGGACCGCATCGCTGATCGCGATCTCGCGACCGAGGCGCGTCGATTCGCTCGAGCGGAACGCTTCGACTTCCTCTTGCGAATAGAACAAGTGATCCTTCACGCCGAACCGCACGTGGAACATCGGGCAGCCGCCCTTGGCGCGGTCGTAGCGTTTCAGGAACGATTCGAGCGTGTGGCCGCGGCGTTCGAGTGTGTGCGATGCGGTGTCGATCTCTTCGATTACGGGGAACAGCTTCTTCAATTCGTCGGCAACCAGCGTGCGTGCGGTGGCGTCTTTCGAGACGACGAGCGTGGTGTCCTTGAGGCCGCGGCTCATCAGCTCGGTGCCCATTTCGGCGCGCGTTTGTACGAAGCGGACTTCGCGCTTTTGTGTGACCTTGAACAGCGGCGGCCGCGCGACGTAGAGGTTGCCGTTCTCGATGAGTTTGCGCATCTGGCGGAAGAAGAACGTGAGCAACAGCGTGCGGATGTGCTGGCCGTCGACGTCGGCATCGGTGAGGATGACGATCTTTCCGTAACGCACTTTCGCGATGTCGGTATCGTTGCCGATGTCGATGCCGATCGCCGAGATGAGATTGGTAATTTCCTCGTTTTTCAGCAGTTTCTCGAGCTTGGCGCGTTCGACGTTGAGCACTTTTCCACGAAGCGGCAGCACGGCCTGGTACATGCGGTCGCGTCCGCTTTCGGCAGAACCGCCTGCCGAATCGCCTTCGACGAGGAACAGTTCGCTCTTGTCGCGTTCGCGGGTGGTGCAGTCCATCAGCTTGCCGGGCAGGCCGCCACCGTTGAGGATCCCGCTCCGGATCTTGATGTTTTCGCGGGCCTTCTTCGCGGCGATTCGCGCCTCGGCCGAGAGGATCACGCGCTTGCAGATCAGCGTGCCTTCCTTGGGGTTCTTTTCGAGGTAATCCGTCAGGAATTCGTACACGACGCTCGAAACGATGCCATCGACTTCGGGGTTGTTAAGGCGGACTTTGATCTGCGATTCGAAGATCGGGTCGGGGTGCGCGATGCTGATGACGGCGGTGAGGCCTTCGCGGAAGTCGTCGCCGCGTAGCTCGATGCCTTCTTTGAAGATATTGTTGTCTTTGCCGTACTTGGTAACGGCGCGCGTCAGGCCACTGCGGAAGCCCGTCAGGTGGGTGCCGCCGTCGCGGTTGTAGGCATTGTTCGCGAAGCACTCTTCGATCTGGCTTTCGCTGATCGTGTATTGCAACGAGACTTCGACCAGCACGCCGTCGACATCTTTGCGGGCGTAGATCGGCGGATTGTGAACGACCTTTTCATCGCGGTTCAGATAGGCGACGTAATCGGCGATGCCGGCTTCGGTGTAAAAGACATCCGAGCGGCCTTCGCGTTCGTCGACGATACTGATGTTCAGGCCGCGATTCAAGTAGGCAATCTGGCGGAAGCGGTCCGCGAGCATGTCGTACACGAAAGTGAGATCGCCGAAGATTTCCTTGTCCGGCATGAAGCGAATTGTCGTACCGGTCACGCCGACGGGAGATGGCCCGATGTCCTTGATCTTCGTCTTGGCGTAACCGCGCTCGAAGGTCATCTGATAAACGCGGCCATCGCGTCGCACTTCGGCTTCGCACCATTCGGAAAGCGCGTTCATCGCCTTCGCACCCATGCCGTGCAACCCCGCCGAGACGCGATACGCCGCATTATCGAACTTGCCGCTCGACCCCGCAACAGTGAGGACTTCCTCGAGCGTCGAGCGACCCGTCTCGGCTTTGATGCCGACGGGAATACCGCGGCCATCGTCGGCGACGGTACACGAGCCATCGACGTGCAAGACGATTTTAATCTGCTTGCAATATCCGACGAGCGCCTCATCGACCGAGTTATACACGACTTCATACACGATGTGGTGCAAACCGGAACTGCTGGTGTTGCCGACGTACATGCCCGGATTCTGGCGAATGTGCGCCGCATCCTTCAACGTCTTCACGTTGGCGTCGGTGTAGCTCGTATCGACGACGACTTTCGTTTCCGTGCTCATGCGAGATACTCTTCGGTAGGTTTACCCAGGGGTACGACGAAACGTCTAACCCTGGGCTATAGGATGCAACCCCGTTGGGGTAAAAACAACGACTCTCATCACTCACCACTCACCACTACGCACTCACCACTACGCACTCACCACGTTCCGGCGCGGAACTTCATGTCGGTGAGTTTGGTGCCGGGTAACTTTTTCCGCATCGCGTCCATGAGGCGTCGTTTGTGGAACTGCGTCAGTTCTTGCAGCAATACGCCGTTGCGGACGTCGATTTCGAGAACACCTCGCCGCATGGCGAGGACGCGCGTGTTTTTGATGAGGTCGATGCCCGCAACCTCGGCCCAGGCGAATTCGAGTTGCTGGCGTTCGGACTTCCGGCCCCAGCCGCGCGCGGTGAACATCCGACCGAGAATATCGGCGAGGCTCTCCGGCGCAGTTTCGACTCGCTTAGGGTCGGCCATGGTTAGTTTGCCAGTGGCATGACGAGGTACAGGTAATCGCCGACGCGGAAGACGGCGGGGCGCTGGCCGTCGGTCATTTCGAGTTTCAGGAACGGCTCGCCTTCGACGGCGCGGAGCATTTCGATCAGGTATTGCGGGTCGAACGCGATTTCGACATTCGCGCCCTTAAAGTCCGGCAGTTCCATCGTCACTTCGCTCGAACCGGTCTCCGCACCCTGCGCTTTCAGCGTGACTTTGCCTGGCTCGAACTTGAAATCGACGCGCTTCGTTTCTTCGTCGATCATGATCGCGGCCTGGCGAACGCGCGACAGGAACTCGGCGGTGGGCAACTGCACGCTGACGGGTGGCTTCTTCGGGATGATGTCGCGGTACGGCGGGAACTTGCCTTGCACCAGCACGGTGTGGATGAGCGCGCGTTCCGTCTGGAACATCGCCTCGTTCGCGTTGAGCGCGATGCGGATGATCTCGCCGTCGTCGTGCAGGCTGCGTTCGAGCAACTGGATCGCCTTCTGCGGCACGAGGTACGATTGGCCTTTGGCGTCTTTGACTTCGCCGTGGCTGGTGGCTGGCCCTTCGATGAGCGCCAGGCGTTTCGTATCGGTGGCAATCAGCCGTGCCTTCTTCTCCTCGGCTTCCCACAGAATGCCCGTAACGGCCCAGCGTGCGGTGCCTTCCTTGCGGTCGGCGGCGAATGCGGTGCGTTTGATCATCGTGCGGAGAACGCCTGCTGCGATCTCGTGGTAGTTCGTCACGCCGGTGAATGCGGGGATGTCCGGGAACTGGTCCGGCTCGCCGCTCGGCATCTGGAAGCGACCGCTCGTCGTGCGGATCAGCGTGCCTTCGCTGTCGCTGTTGATCGTGATGTCGGGGTCGTTCGATTCGCGGAGAATCGAAATGAGTTTGACTGGCGAAAGGATCGCCTCACCGGCTTCCTTGACCTGCACGCCGCGCAGTTCGTAGCGCACGCCGACTTCGAGGTCGGTGGCCATCAGCGTGAGCGATTCGGCATCGGCCACGGCCTTGATGTTCGACAAGATCGGTTTCGTCGTTCGGGCCGCGACCGCCACTCCTACGAGCTGACAGGCGGCAAGCAGCGTTTCTCGTTGGCATTGGATCTTCATTCGGCGTCCTCAGAGTTCAAGGGGGTATAAACTCCACTCCTTCGGTGTCTGTTCTTCTTTCTAATTCCTTAGTTAATTAAATCTCGTAGCCGTAGTAATATGCCGCACTTCTCTGGCGCGCACACGACTGTTGGCGACGTTACCTACGTTCGAACATCGGGTTGCATCGCGTCGTTCGCTGTGGATAACCCGTTGCGCGTCCGATGATCGTTTGGCGCGCTGTGTCGATGGAAACTACCGGCCACTGGCGACCCATCGCGAACGCACTCGTTGTCATCGGTGCGCAACAATCGCGCGCCATTCGCGCAACGGGTTTTCCACAGTGTGCGCGTCATTCGAGTTCTGCCCGTAAATGCTTCATCGTCCGCTTGAGTTTCGCATCGTCTTTCATCGACGCTTCGACCTTTTGTATCGCGTTCATCACGGTCGTATGGTCGCGTCCGCCGAACTGTTTGCCGATCGCCGTCAGCGGGAGTTTCACAATCGTACGCACGAGGTACATCGCCGCTTGGCGGGGGAGCAGGATCGTGCGGAGCCGCGATTTGCCGACGAGTTCTTTCGGCTTGATGCCGAACGCGTCAGCGACTTTGCCGATGATGCGGGCGACGGTGGCGGGGATGCGGTTGGCTTCGTCGGGAGCAAGGATCGCCGCCACGGCATCGCGGTCGAGCCGCTTCCGCGACTTCCCCACTTGCGTTTTCAGCGACTCGAGCAACCCGATCGCGGGGCGAATCCCGCCGCCCGGAGAACGATCTGCAATCCAGTCGATTGCATCGGGCAAAAGATACACTTTGCGCCGTTCCGCGAGGAATGCAACGAGTTCGCGGCGCGACTTCGGCGACAGCGATTCGACCTGTACGACCAACCCACCCGCGAGGCGGTTCGTCAGTCGGCGCGGCAGGAACGCCAGCCCCGCTGGCCCCGCATTCGCCGTCAGGACCGTGGGTAAATAGCGTGTGGCGCGATGGTCGAGGAGGCGGCAAAGCAACAGTGCCGACGGTTTCGGCAGGTGTTGTAGATCTTCGATGATGAGCAGATCGCAGGCGAGGAAGTCGTCGATGAGCGGGATCGGCTCGTCGGCATCGCGGTCGATGTCGTTCGCGGGGATCGCCTGCACCGTGCGGACCGTCGGCAGGTCGATCACGAGCCGCAACAGCGCGTTCGCCAAGTGCGACTTCCCGGTACCCGGCGAGCCATGCAGCGTCAGCGGGGCGAACGGCGTGCGAATCCGGCCCGGTTTCGCGAGGGTGCGGGCGATGCGTTCGAGTGCGCGAATCGCAGACTTATTTTCTGGCAGGGCAACGACTTCGGTTCCAACGATCGAGACGGGTAAACGCTTCTCGTCGAGCTGCGACCGCGAATCGGTGAAAGGGGTTCCGGTCGCCGTTTTCATTGTGAAATTCTAGCGAAAACCGCATCAGTTTACAAGGTGTTTCCGCAGCCATAACTTGAGTAATTTTCGCCGGATACGGCGAAAGCGCAGACGCGATGGGTACAATATCGGTCGGGAAAGTCGGTTCGCCAAAATCTGGCGAGGAGAAAGTGAAATGCAGATCCCCGTTTTGATCGAAACAGGCACTTACGGTTACCGTGCAACGACGGGCCAACCCCTGGCGTTGAGCGCAGACGGTGCAACCCGCGAAGAGGCACTCGGCCAATTGCGAAAAGCGATGAAAACGCGACTGAGTGCAGGGGCCGAAATCGCACCTCTCGAAGTCGCAAGCTCCGAACATCCGCTGGCACCCTACGCGGGTATGTACGAAGACAACCCGCTATTCGATGCGTGGCAACAAGCCATCGCCGAGTACCGTCGCCAAGCCGATGAAGCCATGGAAAGCCCATGAGCCTGTTTGCGCTGGATACCGACATCCTTTCGCTTTATCAGCGTGGTAATCCAGCAGTTTGCCAAAACGTAGCTGCTCATCTGCCTGTCGAACTGGCAACCACTGTCATCAATGTGGAAGAACAGTTGAGCGGTTGGTACGCATTGCTTCGCGCAACAACCCGTCACGACCATTTGGAGCGAGCCTATCAGAGTCTTGCGGATAACATTCCCTTTTTAGCTCAGTTTCAGATCCTGGGCTTTCCAGAAACTGGGAGAGAAACCCGGAAGCGGAAACTGTACAGTAGATCGCCGATGTTCTTCGGAAGTGGGATTTTCAAATCCGCAGCGACAGTTTCCATCTCGACTCGTTCGAACTGGAATGTCGTTACCCCACTACGATAATGGTTCGTAAAAATGCGCTCGATGATATCGCTATAGCGGTTGGTCTTCTTCGGCTTATCCGAAGAGCGTTCTGCTGCCATCCGTTGCCCCTTTAATTCGTTTGAGTTTCAATGCGGTACGCTTCGGATCCGCTTTCAATTCGATGCCTTCCGGATGGCCCACAGGTACGAATTCTCCGATGGAATCTTGCGTCGTCGATTTGCGTATGGTGTATCCGCGATTGAGGCACGGCTCGATGAGGATTCGAAGATTTCGACTTCGGGCAATCTCGTTTAAGAAAGTATCTGCGCGTATCCACGTCAACTGGACGCCCGTATCGACAACGGCTTTCTGTACGTCTGCAAAACTGAATGTCGCTCGATGCACACTTTTGCTTTTATCGTCGTAACGGTCGCTAAAAAGACGTTCGATTACCGGTGGATAATGTACGACCTGCGGTATTCGTTTGAGAGTACGCGGCCTGTCTGGAGGCAAGTGGTAAGCGTCCGATAAAGCGATGGACAATTTCGGTTTGGTGGGTTGCAGGCCAATGGCACGAAGCACTTCGCGGCCTATCGCTCTTGCCAGAGGCGGACAAACGGCGTTTCCGATCTGACGATAAGCGTGCCATTTCAGTGGATAAAACGCAAACCAATCGGGGAACCCGTGCAGTCGAGCCGCTTCGCGTGCGGTGATGCAACGCGGATGAAACGGGTGGATTGGACGTGGGGCCGTATACGAACCGTGTGCAGAATCCGATCCCGCGCGTAACGTTGGGGCGATGCCATTCGGATCGAGCCGCGGCAATTTATGGCTCGGTACCATTTCGCCTACCGGCGTCGATTCGTATAGCGCAATTGCGCCGGGCGTATGTTTGACTCGAAGGCAACCCGTGCAACGTTTCGAATCCCATACACGAGGATAACTGTAGTCGTTTGGGTCTACAACGCGACCGCGCATGACTTTTGCATAGTCCGACTCCGGTTCTTTCGTATAGGAACAATTATTATTCGCGAATAGCGTATCGTCCCGATCCACATCGGGTAGATCGGCGATGGGTAACCCTTCAGCCTTATGAAGTTGAAGGGTTCAAAATAGACATTTGTCGCTCAAATTCAACAGAAACAACCAGGCTTGCCGACGTTTGGCTGAAAA
>JAYVQG010000164.1:0-1994 GCA_043757025.1 Limnoglobus sp. | reverse complement strand
TTCTGGCACTTCGCGCGGGCGGCCGCTTCGCGTACCTTCTGCACGGCGGGCAATAATAGCCCGATAAGGATTGCGATAATCGCAATCACGACGAGGAGTTCGATGAGCGTAAAGCCCTTGGCGAGTCGCCGAGGCCATCGCGTCATCGCGGATAATGAAAGATTCATTCGGGCACCTAAAAAAATGATGATGTGGTCGGAGATTACGTATTTCTCCACACCAACTTTTAATATGCGGTTATTTCGAGCTGGTGTCAAGAACAAAGTGAGAATTTCCTGAGATTTGTCGTCGCGCGAACTGAGATCCAAAATATAGCCACTAATGTGGGGCACGTTTTTAACGTGCCATTGTTGAGAATGGCACGTTAAAAACGTGACCCACGCGAACTAATTTCGGTACTGTGCGATGTCAACTCGGGAATTACTTCTTCTTGACGTCGCCTTTCATGTCGAATTTCAACGGCATCGCTTCGCCTGGTAACGTGACCGAAAACGTCGTCGTGCTGAACGCGGCGTATATCAATGGAAGTTCGGATTTGATAGACGGTCCGGTAGGTGACCCGCCCATCGGCCCCATCGGCCCCCCCTTTCCTCCCATCATTCCTCCCTTCGGCGTCAAGTTACCTGCACCTTTCTGCGTGTTCGATTTCATGTCTTTCATATAATCGGTATCACCGACCGTCGTCATATCCGTCGAAGAGCCTTTTGGCGATTTGACGACGGTGACTTTGTAAGTCCCTGCAAGCACCCCTCGCGTATCCCCATTGACGACGGAGAAATTGCCGCCGGCATCCGACATCGCCGTATAGTTCGCATTCGACCCTTCGGCGGTGGACACGAAGGTGAGCATGGCACCGCTTACGGGTTCACCATCGATGGTGAGTTGACCATTCGCATCGATCATTTTCGGCCCACAACCGAAAAGGAACAACGGAAGTGTAAATATTATTGCTGAAAACAGTCGCAGTCGCATGGTATTCACTCCGAGAAAGAGAAACGTATTCGGTAGAGAGAAACCAATCCGACTGGCACGAGCCAGTCGGTTAGTCCGTTGTGAATTACGGGTTGTTTGCGACTTGGCCGTCGTTGCGGCAGCCGAGCAGTTGGTACGTACGGTGGTCGATCGTCTGCGAGATGAAGGTCACCGTACCGTCGCCGCGCAGGAAGTTCGCACCACCCGTGTGACGCGACTTGAAGCCGAAGGAGATATTCCACGCGTTGCGAGCCGCTCGAGCGGGATCGGTACAACTATTACCGTCGGATCGGGCATTAATTGGCGCGATCGTACCGCAAAGCGTGTTTCCACCGTTGAAGTGCCACCAGCCTTGGTTCGTCAGGTGGTCGTGCATCGAAGGCAGGGACTCGCCCATCGCGAGGGTGTTCGACAATCCGTCGGTCACCATTGCAAAATTGATCCGCGGCCCGAGTCGTCCGAACATGCCGCGAACTTGGACGGCGTTGTTCGTATTTCCGTGATCGGGGCTTGTCGTGTAACCCATCGTGATCTGCGTGATTCCGGGAAACGGGTTCGTTTCCGGTTGGCACCACGGTTGATTCGGATTGTAACTGCATGGGCTGACCATGCATTGCGGTCCGGCGTTGCCCATGTAATTGACGAGGTTTGCAGCCGGGTCGAAGTCGTCGCTCGGGCAGCGACCGTACGGCAGTTTGCGTGCGGCAGTGGGAACGTTGCCGATGCCGACACCGACGGAATTCAGGACATCTTCGCGAGGATTGATCAATTGATACATTCCGTTTTGCTCCATTTGTGGAAGCATTTGGACGATCCACGAACCTTGATCGCTGCCCCAGTTGCCATCTTCGTTCGTACCGAAGCGGCTCGCAGGCAGACGGTTGAACGTGTCGTGGAAGGCGTGCATCGCGATCCCGAACTGCTTGAGGTTGTTCTGGCACTTCGCGCGGGCGGCCGCTTCGCGTACCTTCTGCACGGCGGGCAATAATAGCCCGATAAGGATTGCGATAATCGCAATCACG
>JAYVQG010000163.1:0-28331 GCA_043757025.1 Limnoglobus sp. | reverse complement strand
CATTGGCCTCTTTTCGTTCGTTGCGCTGTCCATCGACCTGGGAATTTTGGTCGTCAGCCGCACCCAGTGTCAAAATGCTGCCGACTCAGCGGCGTTGGTTTCCACGCGAAACTTGGACAACAAGCCAACGAGTGTCAACAACAATCAGTCGAACGCCTTGACGGCGGCCCAGTACGAGATCGGTAACAACGTGAACTTGGCAACGAATTTCACGGCCGCCAACATTCAAAGCATTCGCTACGGGCTGTACGACTACAACACCGTAACGCAACAGTTTGAAGTGACCTATCCCGGTAGTGTTCCGGCAGGACGGTCTTGGACCGCGACCGAAGTCACCGTTCAAACGAACCAGCCGATGTTCTTCGGCAACGTCATCAATTTAAGCAACGGCAGTGGCCCGGTGAGTCTGAGTACAGGCGCCCGGGCGGTGGCCGTTCACCGGCCGCGCGACCTTGCGGTGGTGATGGACTTGACCGGCTCCATGCGGTTCGGCTCCCAGACCCAGGCGAACGGCGCCTACATGAGCGCCGACCCCGTCTACCCGCAAATGGGCCACTACCAGCGCTACACCACCTACGCGGCCAACGACCCGAATGTCGGGACGAACAGCGCCGCCGCCGCATCCGGTCGGCACAACCCGTTCTTCACCTCAAAGGCGTTCGTCGCGGGCACGGGTGAACTGTACGCCCCCACCAACTACACCGTGCCCACGGCTGGTGGCCCGCCCAGTGTGCAAGATTTCATGTACGTTCCGGACAACCTCAGTAACCCGACGGTCACACAAACCGTGATCGCCCCGAACATGGCGGCGGTGCCCCCCGCGACGCCGTTGCCCCGTGGATTGCACCACTGGGATCCGGCGACAAGTTCGGCGGGTGATCCGGACAACTACGTCGCCCCGACCTACGATTACAGCAGTTGGCCGTACAGCAACACGGCAACGACCTACGTGGTTTACCCCACGCCCGAGACGTTTGAAGATCAATCGCACGTCGGCTACCTCGGCGACCGCTTCCCCCGGAAAAAGGGCGCGGAACAAGTGGCCGCCAACCGCACTGCGAGTTGGGATCCCACGTTAGCAACGGGTGCTGCGGTCAACTTGGCGAACTACCTCGGGTGGATTAATTACACCGCTGGCGCACTGACGCCCTCGACCACAGCGACGGGGACGAATCCAGCCACCACAGGTACAGTGAACACTTTTGCGGGGATCGCCCCGCAAGCCGCACTGGGTTCAACCCGCGACTGGACGAACTTCCGCGACGCCACCTGGGAACGCTACGGCTACGACCTCAACGTTACGGACTATGTAGCGAACCGCCCCACCGACTGGGATCCGCGCTGGGACTACGACATTGGAGCCAGCCTGTGGCGCCATGAAGGTCCGGCCAAGAACACGAATAACAACATCTCCACCATCAAAGCGACGTGGCGACCCATTTTGCGAACTGGTAGCACGTTCCTGGGCTACTCAATGGGGCCGGGTTACTGGGGCAAGACGTTCTTCACGTGGCCACCCGACCCCCGCGCGGCCAACGATTGGCGTCGCAAGTTCTTCCTGACGCGAACGGGTATCCCTTTCGCAACGAACGTGTTGAACCCGCCGCCCGCACCCGGCGTGTACGAGGCGGTCGTCGATGCCGACTCGACTACCAATACTGTTATGCAGACGATCGACGAAAAGCTGTTCAACGGCAGTGCGTCGTCCACGTTGCTGGCCGCAAGCGGGAACTACACGATCAACTACGCGGCAGTATTAGCCTGGATCAAGTCCGGCCCGCCGGTCTTGCCGCCGAACCTGCGAGCGGGTCGCGTGCTGTACTATTCGTCGATCCCGAACGACACGAACAACGCCGTGGGCACGAACGACGAGAAACTCGATAAGACGTTCTGGCGAGCCTATATCGACTTCGTGCTAAATGGCGCTGACAGATACACCGCAGGGTCCGAAGTCGTCGGCTGGCCGGAAAACACCGCCACCACGATTACACCCGCACGCATCATCGGTGCCTTGAACGGCTTCGACCCCGACGGCGCGGGCCTGGAGGCACGTGGCCCACGGCCCTACATGGGCTACACCGATAACCCTTCGCGGCCCCGGATGCACTTCTGGTTCGGCCCGATTACGATGATGAACTTCCTCTACGCGAACGGCATGTACGCGGGCACGGTCCACGAAGCTCAATGCTGGCAGCTCAAAGCGGGCGTCAGTTCGAGTATCGGCGACATTCGGAATAACCACCCGAACGACCAGTGCGGCCTCGCGTTCTTCCAGACGAGCGGCACTGCCAGCACGTCGTACCAGACGCCGATCGTCGATATGGGCCAGGACTGGCAGACGATGAAAGACGCGCTCTACTACCCGCGGACATTGCTTGCCACCACGACGAGCAACCCGAATACCGAGTTCCGACCGTACAACACGGCCATGACCTACCTCGGTGGAACGATCATCCCGAATGCCCAGAACGGCACCGACCCGAACTCGGGTTTGTCGATGGCTTACAACATGCTTTCGTCGAGTACGAACGCCGCCGTTCACCCCGACCCGACGCGAACCGGGCGACGCGGCGCATCGAAGATCGTGATCTTCGAAACCGACGGAATCCCGAATTCGGTACAGAACTACACGTTCAACCCGCTCGGCTTCAACTCGTACTACTCGCTCGGCGGGGTCAGCCCCGGTGCCGCCGACACCGCCGCCATCAACGCGGTGACGCAGATTCGCAAAGCGACATCCCTGACGGCTTCGGGAGACAGCGGGCACTCGTTGCCGAACGCTCCGGCCCGCGTTTACGCCATCGGTTTCGGCGACATCTTCTCGACGGCGAATGCCACGACCGCGAAGACGTTTCTGCTCAACATTCAGAAGGCCGGGGGGACATCGGACGCCGCAGCGACTTCGATCCCCACCGAGCAGATCATCACGGGGACTTACACCACCCGGATCGACAACCTGAAAACCGCACTCGAGCGGATCCTCCAAAGTGGAGTGCAAGTCACGCTCATCGAGTAACCCCCGCGCGAGGCACACCGGCCCCCTAATCCGGTGCGTCTCGCTTCACCTTCCCCATCGAGGTGATTTCGATGTTGGTCCGTCCCGTCCTGCGGGCGGCCCGCCGTGGCAGCATCGTACCGATGCTCGCCGTGTGCGCGGTCGCTCTGTTTTCGTTCGTCGCCCTTGCGATCGACCTGGGCATGCTCATGGTCGCGCGCACGGAGTCGCAAAACGCCGCCGATGCCGCCGCGCTCTCGGCCGCGCGCACCCTCGACAACCGGGTGCCCCCGTTCACCAGTCCGGACGCCTACGACAACAAGAAGGACGCCGCCGATCTGATCGCGCGCGGCCTCGTTCGGGAAAACGTATTCCTCAATGCTCGCTACGAAGCCTCCCGCGTCCAGCGGGTGCGTATCGGCATCTACGACTACGACGCCACTGCGGGCAGTTTCGCCGCGACATACCCCGCCACGAAACCGAGCGGTAAGGCGTGGACGGCGGCCGAAGTCGTCGTCAACGCGGACCAACCGACGTACTTCGCCAAAGTCTTCGGCGTCAGCAGTATGCCGATGTCGTCGCGTGCCGTGGCCGCACATCGCCCCCGCGACATCGCCGTCGTACTCGACATGTCCGGTTCGATGCAGTTCTCCTCGACGACGCACTGGGAACCCGGCACCGCCGGTTCGTTCGACATCGTGCAAGGATTGTTGAACCCCGACCCGGTGTACCCGAAGTTCGGGCACTACGCGCGTTTTAACACCTACCAAACGACCACGCCGAGTAAGGCGCTCGCCACCGGTGGCTCGGGTACGCGGCCAAACCCGTTCCGGCTCACGGTGCCATTCCTCGCGGGAACGGGCGAAGTTTTCTCGCCGAACAATCTGACGATGGAAACCGCGAACGGCCCGCCCGTCATTCGCGACTTCTTGTTCGACCCGGCGAACCTCAGCAACCCGTCGACCCCTGTGGCAGCGGTTTCCAACCCGAGTAACTTGCGAAATGCCTTCCACCGTTGGCGGCGCTACACGAACCCCAACGGCACGTTCCGCTACGACCCGCCGGCCACCTCTGCCGGCGACCCGACCAACTACGTCGCGCCGACGTACAACTGGTCCGGCTACAACGCGAACGACACCACGAACACCAGCGGCCCGACGCCCGCACCCGATTTCTTCGACCGGCAAATCGACTCGGCGGGCGTGAGCTACGTCGGAGATCGTCACCCGCGTAAAGGCGGCTTCGTGTACGCTGCGGACGTGAGTTGGGATCCGGCCACGACGCTCGGTGCGGCGCGCAACGCGGTCGAACTCTTGTTCCCCGGCAGCGCGAGTCCCAGCCCGGCCGCGCGTGCTGTCCCCGCATCGCGGCCCGCACTCCGCAACGGCAACCGCACCGAAGGCGGCCTCTCGTGGGATCAGTTCTACGACGACGCCTGGGAGCGCAACGGCTACGATCTCAACGTGGTCGGGTACATCAATAGCTCGACGAATACCGCGAACGGCACCGGCCCCCGCGCATCGGCACCACTCCGCACGCCGGGGTTCAACGGCTTCTCGATGGGGCCAGGTTATTACGGCAAAACGTTCTTCATTTGGCCGCCCGACCCGCGTTGGGGCAACCCGAACGGCGGTGCGCCGAACGGCGGGCAAGTCCGACCGGACCTCGTGAATACGCAACCGACGAAGGATGTCAGCGGGAACTGGATCTGCGATTGGCGACGGCGCTTCTTCGTTCGCGGAAACAGTGCCGACACCGGCAGCCCGGCGACGTTTCTCGCGTTCGATCCAGCCATCGATAACGACGCGAACGCGCCGGGGAATCAGTCGATCAATCAGGCACTGTTGCGAACCGGCGTGGGTTACACGTTACGCGATGGTTCCAGCGGCAGTACGCGGAACTACAAACTGAATTATCGCGCCGTGCTGGCGTGGCTGAAAAGCGGCCCGCAGACGTTGCCGCCGAACCTGCGAGCGGGCCGCGTGCTGTATTACTCTTCGATTCCAGATAATATCGACAACTGGGCGACCGACCTCGACCAGCGCTTCTGGCGCGAGTACATCGATTTCGCGATGGGCTACAACGGCAACACGCCGAACTACGACCCGCGCTTTTCGCTGGCGGGCGTCGAGATGATGGCGTGGCCCGAAGGTGCGGGTATCTCGATCGGCAACACGAGCCGATTCGACCCCGATGCCACCGGCCCGATGCCCGCGAACCCCGCGCCGTACATGAACTACACCGATAACCCCAGCCGCCCGCGAATGCACATGTGGTTCGGCCCGGCCACGATGCTGGCGTTCCTTTCGACGCGTGCCCCACTGCGAAACTGGCTGCCCGGCAACTCGCACGAAGCCCAAGGTTGGCAACTCAAAGCGGGCGTGCAATCGGGCATCGAGGATATCCGCAACAACCACCCGAACGACCGCGTCGGCATCGCGTTCTTCGCGCACGCCAACTACAACACGCCGCGCGTGGCGATGAGCCAGGAATGGCAAACACTCAAAAACTCGCTGTTCTTCCCGAAGTCGTTGTTGCCACAATTAGCCGCAGGAAGTGGTTCGGCGGAACTGCGTGCCTACAACACCGGCTTCGGCTCGGCACTGCTCGGGAACTTGCCGAACGCCAACGGTGGCACCGACCCGAACACCGGCTTCGCGCTCGCCTATAACTTGCTCTCGTCGTCGCCTACGGTGAACGCCGATCCGAACCAGCGCGGGCGGCGCGGTGCGCTGAAGATCGTGCTATTCGAGACCGATGGCGTGCCGAACGCTTACCAAAACTTCTCGTATTCCGGTGGCGCGAACGCCAGTTACACCTACGGCGGCATCGGCGCGTTCGTGGCCAACGGCGATCCTGGTGTGATGCAGCAATCGTACGACATCGTCGCGCAGATCGTCGCCCCGGTGTCGGCGGGCGGGTACTCGCTGCCGAGCGCCCCAGCCCGCGTTTACCCGATTGCTTTCGGCGACTTGTTCAGTTCGACGAGTTCGTTCCGCCCGCAAGCGATGGGCTTCCTGCAAAATGTCGCCCAGCGCGGCAACACCGCCCGAAATGCCAGCGACCCGCTCCCCACCGAGCAGATCATCACCGGCAGTTCGCAAGATCGCATCGACAAACTCCGAAAGAGCTTCGAGCGCATCCTGCAAAGCGGCGTGCAAGTGACGCTGATCGAGTGAGCAATCGACGTAAGTCACAATTGCGGACGCCCCAAAACTGGTTTTTGGGGTGTTTTTTCGGTCTTCGAGGCCCGAAAAGTCGCGTTTTCGATCGCGATTCGCTGATTTGTTTCGAGCGATTTTACGGTATCACGAATACCCGTCGTGGGTTACGCCGATGGAACTCGATTCGACGCTCGGCGCAACTACCGACATAAAATCGACCGGACGCGACATAAAATCGACCGACCACGACACAAAATCGACCGAGTACGACATTCTCACGACACTTCGAGACACTTTCACGACACTTTGCGCACGTCGCGAATTCCGACTTACGTCAAATCGTCTCCGATTTTTTGACTTTGCAAAATCGTGTGGGTGGTCTCAGACAAGTTTCGAGTCGAATAATTTTGCATTTTGCCAAAAGAATCGGATGATTCTTGTTGACTACCGGTTGTGCGGGTGGTTACTGTGAGAGTGATTGCAAATTGCACGTCGGGGAGTCACATCGTGAAACGTTATTTGACCACCTCTGTTGCAGTTGCGATGCTCGTTGGCTTCGGGCTGACGATGGGCTGTCAGCGTGCGGTCGAACCTGCGAATGACATTGCGGAGCCGCCGCCCGACGTGTTGCCGGAGGACTTGGCGGCGCTCGTCGAGGGCAACAATCAGTTTGCGCTCGACTTGTACAAGAAGCTCGCGGAGACGGAAAAGGGCAACATCTTTTTTTCGCCGTACAGCATCTCGTCGGCGCTGGCGATGACTTACGCCGGGGCACGCGGCCAAACTGCCGAGGAGATGGCGAAGGTGCTCGGCATCGCCAAACTGGGCGACAAGGTTCACCCGGCACACGCGAGCCTCGCGTATAAACTCAAGAGCGCGGGCGGGAAGGACAAGCCCGAGTTTCACATCGCGAACGCACTCTGGGGGCAGCAGGGCCTGCCGTTCAAGCCCGAGTTTTTGCAACTGACCCGCAACCATTACGGGGCCGGGCTGCAAGAAGTGAATTTCGGCGACACGGAGAATGCCCGCGGCACGATCAACAAGTGGGTCGGCGAGCAAACTCGCGAGAAGATACCCGAGTTGCTGAAACCCGGCATATTGACCCGAGATACCAAGCTGGTGCTGACAAACGCAATTTATTTCAAAGCCGATTGGCTCCACCCGTTCAAAAAAACCCGCACGAAAGATGGACCATTTCACCGAACGCCGACCGAAACAGTAACAGTGCCATTCATGCACCAGACGGCGAAATTTCGTTATTCAAAAGTCGGCGAGTCACGAGTGTTGGAATTGCCGTACAAAGGGGGCGAATATGCGATGCTGGTCGCGTTGCCCAACAAGTCAAGTGACATTCGAGGCACGCTCACAAACGAGGTTATCAAGGAATGGCTTGCAAAAGCCACCGAGTGCGAGATTGACCTCACGATGCCGAAGTTCCAGATGCGAGTGGGAGCAAGCCTCAAATCCCCATTAATGCAACTAGGAATGACGACGGTATTTGATAACGATGCTGATTTCTCCGGTATGGGAGTAAGAAAGGGAACGAAAATCGCCTCAGTTGTACATGAGGCAACGATCGATGTCGATGAGCAAGGTACCGTGGCAACAGCGGCTACCGCAGTGGTGATGGCGATGAGCATGAAGCCTACATTTTATTTAGATCGTCCATTTGTATTGGCAATAATTCACCGAGAGACTGGAAATCTGATCTTCGTTGGTTCAGTATTCAGTATTCAATCCTAGTTGACTACTTAAACCTCATACAAGAATGCACAGTTTGTCTGTCATTCACGACACTCAACCCATGCAGCTCGCATTAGGTTCAACGTCGGCTATATGCAACTTGAGATAATGAAACGTAAAGGAGTTTCTCATGAAACGCTGGCTGATAGAAACTTTCTCAAGCCTTCAATTGCGAAAAACCTCATTGCGCGATACACGCAAGCTAAATTCGATTCGAGTTCAGCTAGATAACTTAGAAGAGCGATGTAATCCGATAATCGGCTCTCTAGACGACGCCATGATAGTTGCGCGGGGCGGAGGATTCGATGGTGTTGTACAGGCTGGTACCGGAACTGGCTCGCTGGTTTACACAGGTCGGCACATACTGACAGCAGCACACATTACCGCGGCAGACGTTACATTCCAAATGACTCGCGCAGGAACTAAGTATGACATTTCGATACCTACCCCCTACAGAGTGAATCATCCAGCGTACGGAGTCATTGAAAATGGATGCGATATATCTGTTTTGAAACTTACAGACCCTGAACCGAATTTCTCTTCTTCTAACCGCTTTCTCGTCGCGCCTTATGAGGCAAATAAGTTTGAATTTTATACTGCTAGCGATGAAGATTTTCATGCCTTCACAATGGTCGGCTATGGCTTTCCCGGAAAGGGAGAGACTGGCCGAAGAACCACCGATCCGATCAATCCAAAGCGAATTGGCGAGAACACTTTTGATGCAAAGTGTCAAACTCATCTGTAAACTCGATTAAGCGATTGAACGATGTGAAGGAAAAAGCGACTAAATGGTTAAAGGATCTTGGTGCTAAAGCTGTACTTCCTGTCGCTGTATTAAGTGGAGTCTTTAATTTGAGAGATCTCGAGGACACTCAAAAACATGGCGTTGCGTTATTCTGGGGCCATAACCTTCAAAGTCTTGCGTCGTGGATCAAAACAGCAAATATGATCCGCCAATTGGCATGAAAACTAACCGCAAATAGTGTGCAGTTGCGGTTTCGCCAACTCCGCGATGCCCGGATAGCGCATCGTCTGGATCAACATCAGCGTGTCCCGCGTCGGGTTCAGGCTGAGTGCCGGCGCGGGCGGCGCGTGCAAGACATCGAGAATCGCTTGCGGTGGCTTCTGGTACGTCGCCTGCCCCGCCGAATCGCCTGGCGTCTCCGTAAGGGCAAATAGCGCGAGCGTCATCGCGGCAGCCTGGCTACGCGTCATGTCATCGTCTCCGGTCATGGAACCATCCGTTTCCATCGTGTGCGAATGCTGTGTATGCTAGGCAAACCGGCCCAGAAACCCCACCCCGAATCGGAAGGGTCGCACACGACGACGGTAAACACTCAAAACGCATCGAGTCATTCCGGCCAATAGATGAATCCCGCGCCACAACTCGCCACAATCGATAGGCGACACCCTTTCGTGCCGTCGTCGGCTACAATTGGCTATCGGTATGAAGTCCGCGAGTCACCCGAAACGGAAATGAATTCCATGACCCAGCTCGGCTTTTACAACACGAACCTGCCGCCGCACCTTCGCCACCTGAAAGAGGAAATCGAAGGCTACGCCCGCGGCTACGGTCTCGACTTTTACGAAACGATCTTTGAAGTCGTCGATGCCGACGATCTCAACGAGATTGCGGCGTACGGCGGCTTCCCGACGCGGTTCCCGCACTGGTCGTTCGGGATGCAATACGAAGAGCTCAGCAAGAGCTACAGCTACGGGCTGTCGAAGATCTACGAGATGGTCATCAACAACGACCCGTGCTACGCCTACCTCATGCGCTGCAACCATACCGTCGATCAGAAGTTGGTGATGGCGCACGTTTACGGCCACTGCGATTTCTTCAAAAACAACGCCTATTTCGGGCACACCACCCGCAAAATGATGGACGAGATTGCCAACCACGGCAACCGCATCCGTCGCTACGCCGAGCGATTCGGCAACGAGGAAGTCGAGAAGTTCCTCGATCGTTGCATGTCAGTCGACGACCTCATCGACATTCACTCGGTGGCGATCCGGCGGCGCGACGACCCGATGAAACACCCGCCCTCGCAGACGGGGGAAGACGACGAAGAAACCGACGACAAGCCCGTACGGTTCAAGTCGAAGGACTACCTCGCCGATTTCGTGAATCCGCCCGAACAACTGCGCCTGGCCGAGGAAGAAAAGCGGCGAGTGAAATCCAACCAGAACGTGCCGCACTTCCCCGAGCGCCCGGAAAAGGACGTGCTGCTGTTCCTGATCGAACACGCCCCGCTGAAAAGCTGGCAGCGCGACGTTCTCTCCATCGTCCGCGATGAAGCGTATTACTTCTACCCGCAGGCGCAAACGAAGATCGCGAACGAAGGCTGGGCGTGCCTGCAAGCCGGTTCGCTCGTGCTGACGGATCGCGGCATTATGGACATCCGCGAGATCGCCGAGAGCAAAAAGACGCTCGGCGTATCCGATGGTACACAACCGCAAGCCGTGCTCGATTGGGCGGTGATCCCGAACCGCGAAACGGTGACGCTAGTCACGCGACGCGGCTTGAAAATCAGCGGGTCCGTCACTCACCGCGTCATCGCCGACGATGGCGAATGGAAGCGCCTCGATGCCTTTGCCGTGGGCAACCGCATCCGTTTCTCGCGCGGAACGCAACTCTGGGCGAAGGCGTATGTGAAATTGCACTGGTCGCCGAACGTTCGGCTCACGGTCGAAAACATCTGCGAGCAAGCCCAGGTGAGTATGCGAACACTCTACCGGCATCTCGATGGAAAACAGGTCCAGTCGGCGGCCACACTCGTACCGCTCGTCGCGAAACACCGCGAGGAGCTGAGCGTTCATGGCATGACGATGCTGAAGAAACGAACTCGCGTTCGCTTGCCGCAAACTGTCGACGAATCGTTTGCTGCGTTCCTTGGCTATCTCACTGGCGATGGCCACATCAGCGACCGGAAGCGAACGATTGGCCTGACGACGGGCGACGAATCCCAAGCCGATCATTTCGTCGAACTCGTGGAATCGCTGTTCGGTATCGTGCCGCGGAAAACGTGGGACGTGTCGAAGTGGCGTATCCGCTTCAGTTCGCGAACGGTTCAGGAATTTCTGGTGTCGCTCGGTCTGAAGACTGGTTTTGCCGCGCGCCACAAAACGGTGCCCGATTGCATCCTGCGTTCGCCGAAACCGGTCGTGGCGGCGTTCCTGCGGGCGCTCTACGACTGCGATGGCTACGCCGGGCCAGCGGGCGTGATCCTTTCGACTTCGAGCACCGCGATGAGCGAAGTCGTGCAAATCCTCTTACTGAACTTCGGCATTTTGTCGTCGCGCCGGCTTCAGAAAGACGATTGCTGGCACGTCTCCACGCTGGGACAATCGGCGGAGATGTTCGCGCGAGAAATCGGTTTCGGATTGCTTCGCAAGCAGAAGCGGTTGCAGTCGTACATCCAGGATCGCAAGTGGTTCAAAGTGGAAGCGGACGATGACGAGGTGGTGTCCGTGGAACGCGGCCGCGCCGATGTCTACGACATCACGGTAGCGAACACGCACCGCTACGTGGCGGCGGGGTTCGTCAATCACAACAGCTATTGGCACAGCACGATGATGACGCAGAAGGTGCTCGAGCCTGCGGAACTCATCGACTATGCCGACCATCACTCGGGGACGATGGCGACGAGTTCGCAGCGGTTGAACCCGTACAAGCTCGGCATCGAGTTGCTGCGCGACATCGAACGCCGCTGGAACATGGGGCAGTTCGGCCCCGAATGGGAGAACTGCGACGATCACGAAACGAAGATGAATTGGGACAAGCAACTCGGCCTCGGTCGCGCCAAGATCTTCGAGGTGCGCAAAATCCACAACGACATCACGCTGATCGATACGTTCCTCACGCCGGAGTTTTGCCGCGAAAATAACCTATTCTCGTTCAACTACCAGAACCAGACGAAAAATTACGTGATCGAGTCGCGCGAATTCCAGAAGGTGAAACAACGATTGCTGTTCAGCCTCACGAACTTCGGCAAGCCGTGGATCTACGTTGTGAATGGAAACCACCGGAACCGCGGCGAGTTGCTGTTGCGGCACGAGTATAATGGGGTAGAGTTGAAAATGACGGAGGCGCACGATGTGCTGTCGAACGTACAGTTTCTGTGGGGCCGACCCGTCCATCTGGAAACCGTCGTCGACGACAAGCCGACGCTGTTGGGCTTCGACGGTACCGACCGCACACAACAAGTCATTGGAGCCGAAAATGACCCTCGCAAAAACCCTGCTGTCCGAACTAAGTGACTGGAAGCCGAGCGGCGCGGGCCGCCACGTGCTGAACCTGCCCAACGCCGACGGCTGGACGACCCGCATCGAAGCCGACCACAGCGGCGTGGTCGGTTGCTTGCTGCGCGAAATTTCGATGACCCGCGACGACGCGACCGATGCCCCCGCCAACGTGCAAGCGTGGGCGACGGGCGTGGCGGATCGCGTCTCGGGGTTGCTCGAAGATCTGAAAGTGATCGAAGTCGATGCCGAGCGCGGCGAAGCGGTGTTGCGCAGCGACGACCCCACGAAGACCGACGACACCGTCGCCTACTACGAAGTCGTGCTGACCGGCACCGATACCGCCAGCGTCGCCCGCTACCAGGCCAACCGCACCGCCGGTACGAAACGCGAACAAATCCCGTTCGCGCTCACGCACGAAGTCGTAGCCAAACTCGTCGGCGACATCGCGGGGTAATGGCGTGGCGTGTCATCGCGAACGAACCAAACGAGCGGCAGACTTTCGTCTGCCGCTCGTTTTTGCGTTGCGAACCGGATGGTCTTAGTTGGGCTTCTTCACGTCGGGCAGGAAGCTCTTGTCGGCGGTCTTCGAGGTCGTCGTTTGCTCTTGGTGCAAATTGATCTTCGTGTCGGCACCGCCGATGGTCACGTCGAGCGTGCCGCGCAGTTTCACCGCGATCGACGATTCTTCGATGCGGCCGGTCTTCGCGTTGTACAGGAAGAAGTTCGGCTTCGCGTCGGGCTTCGGTTCTTCGGTCGTCAGCGTGCCGCCCTTGATCTTGAACAGCAACCCTTCGGCTTGGTCGACGGGTGGCTTGTATGCGAGGTTCGACGATAATTCGACGCGCTCCAGATCTTTCTTGACGGCGTCTTTACCCTTGTAGGTGTACTTCGCGGTCATGTCGTACGAACCGATCGGGCCGAGCGACATGCTCGTCTTCTTTTCCCAGGTGCCGCCGACGGCTTGTTCGGCTGCGGGGGTCATGCCGAAGGTCGGGTCGGTCATTTGCTTCATTGCTTCGTCGGTCAGCATCTTGGCGAGCAGCTTTTCCATCTGGGCATTCACGCCGCCGAGCTTCTTGAGGAAGTCGCTCGTGCCATCGACCTTTTCGACGACCATGCCTTTACCGAAGGTGATCGTGAACTCGGAGCCGACGAGCTTACCGAAGAAATCGGCGAGGCCCGGGTTGCCGGTCGCGCCCGTGTCGTTCGGGTTGGTCGAGTCGTATTTCACCTGATTGCCGGCGATGTCGATCGTCATTTTGACGCCTTCGATCGTCTGCTTGACGACCCACTTCTCGCCGGTCTGCGCGGTCGGCAGCCACTTGAAGTAGAAGACTTGCTCGTGCTTCTGTACGAGGTCCGAACCGTTCATCACCTGAATCGTCTGCGTGACGATCGTGCTGATTTCCTGGTAGAACGCCTTATCTTTTTCGAGCTTGAACTCGAACTTTTGCTTGTCGCTCGCCGGTGCAGCCGGTGCGGGCGCAGGAGCCACAGCGGGTGGCACCACGGCGGGTGCAGGTGCGGCAGGTGGCACCGCGGCGGGTGCAGGTGCAGCGGGTGGCACCGCGGCGGGTGCAGGTGCGGCGGGCTTAACGGGGGGTGCGGCAGGTGGGGTTTGGGCGATGGCCGTCATAACCACACCGGCGAACGCGGCCACAGTCAGTCGTAAACGTAGTCGAAACACGTCGAACCTCCACAAGAACGGGCAGTCCGGGCGATTGCCGGCGGGCATTTCGTGAATGAATTTTGTACCTTTCAGCCGTGCGGAAACAAGAGCGAGCCGGAAAATCGGCGGGATCGTTGCCACTTCGCCTTCCGTTGCCAACCAAATCCGGTTTATTCTGCGGCACCCCTTACCGCATCGATTGCCGAGGATGCTTCGCGATGCCACCATTACCGGAATCGACACCCCGAACGTGGCGGCAACGCTTGCATACCCCGTTGAGGGTGCTAATCGGTTTGCTCGTCCTCGATCTCGGCGTGTGGGCATTTGCCGATGTCTGGCAGCGCCATTCGCCCGACGATTACGCGATGCGTGTGACGGGGTGTAAGCGCCAACCCCAAGACCTCGTGATTGTCGGTGGCTCGCCCGTCAGCGAAGGCATCGTCCCAGACATACTTGGTGGCGGCGAATCCCCGCGAGTCTACGCACTCGGTTTGCCCGGTGGCACGACGACGGAGTTCTACCATGCCGTGTTGCACTCTTGCCCGACGCCACCGAAGCTGTTGATCTACGGCATCACGGCCAGCGACATCAACGATAGCCGCAACGAACCGCACGGCCCCGCATCGCTGATGACACTCGGCGACGTTTGCGAATGGGCGACCACCCGCCCCGAATCGCGCGAGTGGGTGGTCCGACAATATCTGCTTGCGAAGGCGTCGCGGTCGTGGTCGCTGTTTCGCTACCGGCACGGCATCCGGATGTGGGCCGCGTTGCAAGCCGATGCGTTGGCCCCCGGTGCGGCTCCCGAAGCGGTGCGCGAGGCCCGCGAACTGCGTAACTACGCCGACGCGATTGCATCAGGGAATGGTTACGCCCCCGCGGCAGGGTTCGTAACGCGGCGGCACGACATCAACAAGCAAACCGGTGCCGAACTGCCGCCGTTCGCGTTCTTGAACAAGTACAAAACGGGTTCGCACCTGAAGTACCTGCACAAGCTCATCGATTGGTCGAACGCCAACGGCACGCAATTGATCCTTCTCGACATGCCTGTGACATCGGACCTGGAAGCACAGTATCCCGAGGCGTTCGCGGAGTATCGGCAACGGCTATCGGAGCTCGAGCGACAACGGGGTGTCGCGATCATTCGGGCGCATCGCGACATCGTCGGCATCACCGATGCGGGTTTCGCCGACACGATCCACCTCAATGGCGTCGGTGCGAAAGTCCTCTCGCAATGGCTGCGGCATCGTCTGGATGAACGACACCAACCGAGCGAGCCGAACGACGACCGCGTGCGTGCGCAGGCCGGGGGGAGTCGGCCATGATCTTGGCATCGAAGGCGTTCTTCCTGTTCTTACTTCTCACCGTGGTCGGCTACCACTTGCTGCGTGGCCGTACCGCGAAGTACGCCTTCTTGCTGATCGCGAGCTACCTTTTCTACGCGCTCTGTAGCCCGTGGTATTTGTGGGTGTTACTGCTCCTGACCGTCACCGATTTCTTCGCCGCAAAAAAGATCGAAGACGCGAGCGATGACCGTTCGCGTAAACGCTGGCTGATACTCAGCATCGTCTCGAATCTCGGCTTGTTGGCGGCATTCAAATATACCGGCTTCGCCTACGACACCGGGCTGTCACTCGGCCATATCTTCGGTTACGAAACGGCACCGCGTGCGTGGGAGATCCTGTTGCCACTCGGGATCAGCTTCCACACATTTCAGGGGATCAGCTACACCGTCGACGTGTATCGCAGGCAAATTCGCGCCGTTCGTAGTTTGCTCGATTATTCGCTGTTCGTCGCGTTTTTCCCGCAGATGGCCGCCGGGCCGATCGTCCGTGCGATCGAGTTTCTGCCGCAACTGGTGCAACCGCCACGGGTGACTTCCGCACAGATCGGCGATGGCTTGCACCTCGTCGCGCGCGGCTTGTTCAAGAAGCTCGTCATCGCGGATACGCTCGATTCGCTGTTCGTTTCGCTCGTTTTTGCCGACCCGTCGAGTTACACCCCCGGTGCGATTCGCTGGGCGGTCGTGGCGTGGGCCGCGCAAGTCTATTGCGATTTCTCCGGGTATACCGACATCGCCATCGGCACCGCGAAGTGGTTCGGCTTCGAGCTACCCGCGAACTTTCACTTGCCGTACTTGGCGACGAGCATCACCGATTTCTGGCGGCGCTGGCACCTGTCGCTTTCGACGTGGCTACGCGACTATCTCTACTTTCCGCTCGGCGGCAGCAAGGGCAGTGCGGCCCGAACTTACTTCAACCTCATGGCGATTTTCGTGTTGTGCGGCCTCTGGCACGGCGCGACCTGGGCGTGGATGGTTTACGGCGTCTACAACGGCGTGCTGATGTCCTTGCACCGAATCTACGACCGCACTGTCAGTGGGGTGTCACGGTTCGACAATTGGCGGAAAAGTACCGCGTGGGCAATCGTATCGTGGGCGTTTACGTTCCTGCAATTGCTTCTCGGCTTGATCCTCATCCGCATGACGAACTGGCAATCGGGCGGCACGATCGTCCAGTCGCTGTTCGATTTCGGCCCCGTGAGCCTGCTGCGGAAAGAGACGCCGCCGCTGGTGCCACTGCTGATATTTCTCGGCCTGTTCGGGCACATCGCAGCCGTCGTCCGCAGCCGAGTAAATGTGCGCGTGCCGAACTTCGAGTGGCCACAAGTGACGGCCACGGTGCTGGCGATAGCAGGCGTCGTCGCGTTCAGTCCCAGCGTCGGCAAGACCTTTCTGTACATTCAATTTTGAAGTGTGGGAGCGGAGCATTCCATAACCCGTAGGTCGTGGCCGAAGAGGCTTTGCGATGTGGGCATCGACGAACGGCAACGACAAAGACCCGCATGGTTTTTGTGTCCCGCGCGATAGCACAGTCGGGCCTCCCAAAGCATCCGGCCCGACCTACAAAACCAGCCGTTCGACACCTGAACGGATTCAACATCGCCTTCGGACATGCCCCCTCTGCGATGAATACAAGCCAACCAAAGACGCTGCCCACGAATACTATCAGTCGAAAAATCGCAGGCGATCGGACTTCTCACTTCGCCGCCGCTTCGCCGTGGGTTAAGGTCCACGAACGGTCGGGGGCGAGGTTCGACCAGACTTGCGGTTCGGTACTGGCTTTGCCGGGCCAACGGACGGTAATCTTGTCGATCTTGGTGGCGGAACCGAGGCCGATGGTAACGGGGAATTCGCTCTGGCTGAAGTAACCGCGTGCGCCGGCGACCTGGCGGTGAATCGTGCGGTCGCCGACTTCGGCGGTGATGACCGCGCCGATGGCCGAACGGTTCGAGCGCTTGCCGTCGCCATTCAATGTGAGGCGGATGTAGTGGTGGCCGAGCGCCTGATCGTTCCGCAATAGTCGCGCCGGTCCGCCGTTACCGACGAGCACGATGTCCGAATCGCCATCGTTGTCGAAGTCAACCGTGGCCACGCCACGACCGACGAGCGGCCGGAACAGCGTCTCGCTGTTACTGCCCGCTTCGACCGGCTCGAAAGTGCGCGTCGCTTCGCCGGTGTTCCAGAACAGTTGCGTCGGTTGCTCGAAGGTCTGGCCACCGACGATCTTCGTGATGTCGGGTTCGATGTGGCCGTTGCAGGTGAGTAAATCGAGGCGGCCATCGTTGTCGTAGTCGAGGAAGATCGCGCCGAACTTCAGCGGTCCGCGGCTTGGGCCGAGCAAGCCGACGCCGAGTGCGGCATCGTTGAAGCGCAGTGGCCGCTTGTTGCTGACTCGCAAAAACGTACTCGATTCCTGCGCGTAATTCGCGATCAGGATCGCCGACTTCCCCGGTGCATATTCGCCCCAGTCGATGCCCATGCCCGCACGCACGACGCCCGCATCGGCATACGATGCGCTGACGTCGTCGGCCATTTCCTTGAACGCGCGAGTGCCATCGGGTAACGCCACATTGTGGAAGAAAAAGTTCCGCACTTTGTCGTTCGAGACCATGAGGTCCGGCCAGCCGTCTTCGTCCGGATCGCAGACGACGACGCCGAGCGATTTGCCCATCGCGCGGGCTTTGGCTTTCGGCCCCGTGCCATCGAGCGACGTGACGAGCACGCCCGCCGCCACCGAGACATCCTCGAAGCGCTTGCCGTCGATGTTGCGGTAAAGGCTGCACTGGCTACCGTCGAATTCGGCGGGGCCGACGAACGCGCGACTGACGCCGCCGAGCGTGGTGCTGACGCCGAGGTCCGCCTTCGGCGACCATGTCACGTAGTGGCACACGAAGAGATCGAGCAAGCCATCGCCGTCGTAATCGACGAACGTACACGACGCGCCGAACGGGATCGGCTTGTCCCACTTCAGGAACTCGTCCCACGAACAGTTCGGCAAATCGGATGGTCCGCCGACTGCCGCTTCCGGCGTGACATCGCGGAACGCCTTGCCGCCTTCGTTGTGAAAGAGATGGTGCTTGCCGATGCAGCTGATGAACAGGTCCGGGAAACCGTCGTTGTCGTAGTCGCCGACGGCAACGCCCATGCCGTACATTTGCACGTCGAGGCCGCACTTCACGGTGACATCTTCAAAGGTGCCATCGCCGCGATTCCGGTACAACACCGGCGTACTTCGCGGCATCGTGGCATGACCGGGCCACGGACAGGAATTGACGAACAGCAGATCTTGCTTGCCATCGTTGTCGAAGTCGATGACTGCAATGCCACCGCCCATCGTCTCGGGCAACAGCTTCTTGCCGACGGAGCCGTTGACGTGCCGAAATTGAATACCCGCCGCTGCGGTGACATCCGCGAACGCCACCTTCGGCACATCGATTTTCGACGGCACGATCGGCTTCGCGAATTCCGGCAAGGTCGGTTTCGCAATCGGCTGCGAGAGATACCAGTAACCGACAGCGCCGCCCGCAACGAGCAGCAACGCGGCAGGCAACATCCACTTCCAACTAGACATAGTCGAGACCCGAGGAAGGAGGCCGGAGGATATTGATGATAGGGTAGCGAAGCACGCACTTTCTCCGAACCGAAAGGGCGAATTTCCCGCATCCCATTCTCTAGCCTATACACGATCTCGCGATTTTGAAATGGATGCCTTACTGACGCGCCCAGATAGTCGAGATTCGCGAGGATCGTTTCGGACACGTTGCGATGCGGGCCGGGTGCGTGAGGCGGAAGTAATCGTCACGTCGAACGCGGTTCGTCGGGCAGGTCGAATGCGAGTAGCGGTTCGTCTTTGAGGTGGGAGCTGACGCTAACGGTGAAGGTACTGCCGCGGCCGAGTTCGCTCTTGATCGCGATGTCGCCACCGAGGAGTTTCGAGAGTTCTTTGACGATCGACAACCCGAGGCCGGTGCCACCTTGTTCGCGGGTGAGCGGGTTTGCCGACTGGCGGAATTTGTCGAAGATCGACTCTTGTTCCTCGGGGGCGATCCCGACGCCGGTGTCTTCGACGGTGAAGCGAGCAAAGCCATCGGCAACGCTGACGCCGAGTGTGACGCGGCCGCCTTCGGGTGTGAACTTCACCGCGTTCGACACGAGATTCGCCAGAATCTGACGCAGTTTCCCCGCATCTTGTCGTACCGCTGGCACATCGGGCAATACGTGTAATCGCAGTTCGACGTTCTTTTTCTCCGCCTGTTGGCGAAACATCGCCGCCACATTTTCGCACAGTTCGCCGACCGCGAGCGGCTCCGGGTGCAACCGCATCTTGCCCGATTCCACTTTCGCCAGGTCCAGAATATCGTTGATGAGCGCCAGCAATTGTTGCCCGCTCGTCATGATGTTCGCGGCGTAACGCTGTTGCTTCTCGCTGAGGTTGTCCGCGTTCAACAGCACTTCGCTAAACCCGATGATGCTGTTGAGCGGCGTGCGTAACTCGTGGCTCATCGTCGAGAGGAAATCGCCCTTCAGGCGGTTCGATTCGTACAGGGCCATGTTGACGCGGGCGAGTTCGTCGACCTTGCGATCGAGGTCGGTAATCAACCCGCGGTTGCGGTCTTGCATACTGGTGAGGTTCCGCAACATCCGGTTGAACGCGACTGAAAGATCCTCGAACTCGTCGCCAGTTTGGATCTCGCTACGCACGTTCAGTTCGCCGGAGGCAATCGCCTCGCTGACGTCTTTGAGGTGCTTGAGTGGCTTGACGATCACGTAGCGAATGATGAGGTAACTGCCGAGGAGAATGAGCACAGTGGTGCCGAACGCAAAGGCGATGAGCAGCGCGCGGTTCTGGTGGAAGCCGGTCTCGATCAGTTCCGTGGACATCCGCACGCGAACGACCGCCATGAGGTCGGCTTCTTTCAGGTCCGGCGCGGGGTGGCTGACGAACTTCGCGCTGCGGTGGCACTCGAGGCACGTCGCCCCGGCACGCACGGGGCTGAAGTACAAGTACGCTTTCTCCGCGCGTAACAGCTTCGTTTCTTCCTTCAAATCCGGGTATTTTTGGAACGCCTGGACGATCGGCAGATCCTCCGCCGTCGGTTGCGTATCGGGCGTACCGGAGATCGCCGCGTACAATTTGTACTTGTAACCCTTCAACTGCGTCGGCAGATCTTCCTCGGCGAGTCGCTGGTATTTATCGAGCATATCGCGCGCATCGTTCGTCAGGTGAACCCGCGCGATGACAGCCGGCACGAGCGTCTGCCCGGTGTTCTGAAGTTGATCGTACGCGAGTTCTTCGGTCTGCCAGGCGTAGACGTAGAAGCTGATCGACATCAGTAAAATGACGCCCGAACCGAGCAAGTACCGGCATTTGCGTTCGAGGCCCGTTTCGCCGAGCAAACGCTTGAACCCGCGGTAAGACATAGGCAGTGCGTGGTTTCAGATAGGGTGGGAGTGAGCAATCTTACTTCAACAGCATTCTGCCCCGGCAGGTGAGCCATCCGCCCATTCACCGTGCAGATTCTCCGGCGTGATGCGTGCGAGGAGTTCGTCGAGCGTCGGCGAACTCTTCGGCCGAACGACCAAATTTCCGCCTGCAAACTCGAGAACGACCGAAAGCCCGTCGTGCAGGCCCGCCTGATTGGCAAGTGAGGTGGGGACGATCACAGCGAGTCCATCGGGACATTTTTCGACGCGAGCAACCATGCGATACTCCTTATACTGTCGTTGTCACGCACCCGCACATTTAGCTTACTGCGATTGTCTCTGCCTACCAACCCGCAGTGCGCATACGCTTTTTCCACGTCGGTTCGTCCGTCGAACGGATCGCAGCATACAATCCAGGTAACGCGATTTCCTACGGTGCTACGTGCGATTCCTCATCGATGGCTACAACCTGATGCACGTTACGGGGCACCTCTCGGGTTTGACCAAGGGGAAACTCGAACCGGCACGGCGTCGATTTTTGGACTGGCTCGCGACGGGTGCGGGTGGGCGTGGGGCGACGATTCGCGTCGCATTCGATGGGCAGAAAGCGCCCGCGCCGTCGTTGGAAACCATCCACCGCGGCGTTCGCGTCCGGTTCGCATATCGCCAAACGGCCGACGATCTCATCGAAGAATTCATCCGCGACGAACCCGATCCGACGCCGCTCATCGTGATTTCCAACGACACGCGCCTGCACGAATCGGCACGGCGTGGCGGCGCGAATTTTTGGAGCTGCCAGCGATTCATCGATTGGATCGTGCAACCGCCCCCGCCCGCGAATGCCGCCGAGGCGATACCCGTCGAAGAAAAGCCACCCGGCCAGATCTGCACGGCCATCGAAGACGAATTGCTCAAAGTGTTCAGCGAACCGCGAGCGAAACGAACGAAGTAGCAGAAGTCGTGAGATTTCCCCTATGTATCCTCTCGCGCGTTTCGTAATCGCCATGCCAACAAGCTGAAGCGGCGGCTGTTGTCGGCTTTTGTGACGGCGAGCCAGAGTGCTTTGCGACTGCCGACGAGCACCACGAGTTTGCGCCCGCGGGTGATGCCCGTGTATAGCAGGTTGCGTTGCAGCATGATGAAATGTTGCGTGTGGACGGGGATAATCACCGCCGGGTACTCGCTGCCCTGGCTCTTGTGAATGCTGATGGCGAAGGCGTGCGCGAGTTCGTCGAGGTCGCTGAACTCGTACTCGACGGGCCGTCCATCGTACTCGACCGTGAGGATTTGATCGGCCATCTCGATCGCCGTCACGCGGCCGATGTCGCCGTTGAAGACTTCGCGCTGATAGTTGTTTCGCGTCTGTAGAACCTTGTCGCCGATGCGGAATGCGGCCCCGTAGCGCTGCACTTCTTTTGCGTGGCCATCGTTCGGGTTGAGTACGTCTTGCAGCACTTTGTTCAAGTTTTGCACGCCGAGTTCGGACTTGTTCATCGGCGACAACACTTGCACATCGCGAACGGGGTCGAGGCCGAATTTCGCGGGGATGCGCGTCTTCAACATGAACGCGATTCGCTCGATGATCTTTGCCGGTTCGTCGGCTTCGACGAAGTAAAAATCGCCATCGGCATTCGGTGCGGACTCCGGTTCTTCACCGCGATTGACGGCGTGGGCCGCTCGCACGATGTAGCTCGAACCGGCTTGCCGGTGAATCTCCGTGAGGCGTGACACCGGTATGACACCGGAACTAATGAGGTCCGCAAGTACGCTGCCCGCGCCGACCGATGGCAGTTGATCGACGTCGCCGACGAACACCACGCAGGCGAACGGCGGCACGGCACGCAGCAGTTGGTTCATCAGCACGACATCGACCATCGACACTTCATCGACGACGATCAAATCGAGGTCTAACTGGTTCTCGCGATTCTTGCGAAAGCCACCGATACCGGCATCGAATTCGAGCAGGCGGTGGATCGTCTTCGACTCGCGGCCCGTCGATTCGCCGAGGCGTTTCGCGGCCCGTCCCGTCGGTGCGCATAGCCCCACTCGCTGTTGTTTTGCGGCGAAAAGTTCGATGATGGCGCGAACGATCGTCGTCTTCCCCGTGCCGGGGCCACCCGTCACGACGAGCAATTTTTCCGTGGCGGCGGCACGTACCGCATCGCGTTGGGATTCCGCGAACGTGATCGTCATCCGCGATTCGACCCACGCGAGTGCGCGTTCGGTATCGATGGCGGGCAGCGGGTGCGGCCCGGTACGGAGCGCGGTCACCAACTTCGCGACACCGAGTTCCGCGATGTACATCGACTTCAAATAAATCAGCGATTCGAAGCCGAAATCGGCCTCCGCACCCGTTGGGGCATCGCGAACGACTTCGTCGGTAATGCGCAATTGCTCGATGGCATCTTGCACACTCAGCGTTTCAATTTGCGTGAGGATCGTCGTTTCTTCGAGCAAGATCGGCTCGGGCAAACCGACGTGGCCTTTGCTCGATGCGGCCTCTTGGAGGATGTGCCGCACGGCGGCCTGGGCGCGTTGCGGGGCATCGCGCGGGATGCCGAGTTGGAGCGCGAGATCGTCCGCGGTGCGAAAACCGACGCCCCAAATGTCCGTGCTGAGGCGATACGGATTCGAGCGAATGAGCGAGATAGCGTTCTCGCCGTAGGTCTTATAAATCCGCACGGCCCGCGCGGTCCCGATGCCGTACGACATGAGGAATGTCATGATCTCGCGGGTGCCGGTGGTTTCGCGCCAGCCGTCGCGGATCATCTGGATTCGCTTCGGACCGATCCCTTTCACCTGGCTGAGATACGTCGGCGAACGGTCGATCACTTCGAGGGTTTTGTCGCCGAACACGGCTACGATTTTCTGTGCGTAGCGCGGGCCGATTCCTTTAACGAGGCCGGAGCCGAGGTACTTGGCGATACCGGCAGCCGTGTGTGGTGGCGTGGTTTTGAGTTCGGTCGCCTGGAACTGTTGCCCGTGCGCGCGATCCGTGATCCAACTCCCCTTGGCCTCGACGTATTCCCCCGCGATGGCCTGCGGCATATTGCCGACGACGGTGACGAGGTCGCGGTGCCCGCTCGCCTTGATGCGAAGCACGCAATAGCCGCTGTCCAGATTGTGGAAGGTGACGCGTTCGATCGCGCCGCTCACCGATTCGGGCATGGTTCGCGCTGCGGGTTGGGGTCTGCGATTGCTCTCTTTGAAGGTAACCGATCTCAGGCGAATGTCCACGAGCGCAGCGGTCGTACGATTCGCCTCTTGGCCCGCTTCGGGCGGTTGTGTCTGGTGTATCGGCACAATCGAAACGCGATCGCGTTCGCGTGGCGGCTTTGATGATGGTCGCTCTCCCTTTCGACCGATTTTCCTCATAAGTTGCTATTAGACTATCCCCCCGACATCTGCGAGGGCACCGCGTGTCCGAACCGCTGATCGTCACGTTTTTCCGCGAGATTCCGCAACCGTCCTTCAAGGACGACCCCGACCTGTGGCAGGCGGGCGTTCAGGAAGCGATGCGTTCGTTCCGCGTTTCGATTAAAAACAATTACTCCGAAGGCACGCTGCAACGGTTGCTGATCCACCCCGATTCGCAAGTGCGGCAAGCCGCCGTGCTCGGTCTCGGCCTCATCGGCACTCTCGGTTCCAATGCCGCGTTGTCTGCGATTCTCAAAGACGAAGACACCTGCGTACGCCGATTCGCGCACGATGCACTGTGGGAGATATGGTCGCGCGGCAGCGACCCGAACCACTGCTGGCAGCTTCAACAGGCGATGCAACTCGGCGACTTTTCGCAAACGATGGCCGCACTCGACGACTTGCTGATCGACGCCCCTGCATATGCCGAGGCATACAACCAACGCGCGATCCTGTTGTTCCGTCGCGGCGATTACCTACGTTCGCGCGACGATTGCAAAGTGGTGTTGAAGCTGAACCCGTATCACTTCGGTGCGGCCGCCGGTCTGGGACAATGTTATTTGAAGTTGAAGAAACCCCGCGCCGCACTGCGATACTTCAAGCAAGCCCTCGATTTGAACCCCGCGCTCGATGAATTAGTCGAAGCCGTGAAGGCCCTCAAAGACGCGCTCGGCGAAGAGGAATAGCTCGGAACTATTGCCGATGCGGTTTGGCATGGTCGTGAACGACAACAACTGCGTCGCGTAAAAGTTCCGAAAACTCGTGAAGATTCTCTCAGATTTATCTTGACAAGACCCACTCGAGTCGTGCTAATAGCATGAGTTGAGGTTTTCCCCTTCTCTCGACCTCAACGAATTCATCAGTCATCTTGCTGTCGTTGTAGGAGGCCGTATGCGTCAGTGGTTGTGTCTCATCGCGATTTTCGCGGGTATCGGTCTCGTTTCCGGTTGCGGTAACTCGGGGCCGAAACGCAATTCCGTTGCCGGTACCGTGTCGTTCAAAGGGGAACTGGTCAAGTACGGAAGTATCAGCTTTCGTTCGACGGGCGGGGGCAAGAACGTCGGAACTGCCGATATCAAAGACGGCAAGTATACGATCATCTCGGAAGTCGGATTGCCCGCCGGCGATTACGATGTCGCAATCACCTATCCGGACCCGAAAGTGCCCGCCCCACGCGGCGATGAAGCGCCCGGTGTGGCCCTGCCCGTACGAGAAATGTTACCGGCAAAATACAACGATAAGTCGGAACTCAAAGCCACCATCAAGGACGGTGCGAACGATGCCGTGAACTACGATTTGAAGTAGTCTTTTCTCTCTGGTCGATTGCAGTTCGCGATTCGTTGTTTCTTTTCTTTCTTCTTAATTCGGAGGGTTTCCCATGAGGAAACGTCGTGCGTTTACGTTATCGAGTTATTGGTGGTGATCGCGATCATCGCGATTCTCATCGGCCTGCTGCTGCCCGCCGTGCAGAAGGTCCGCGAAGCGGCGGCCCGTGCGAAGTGCTCCAACAACATGAAGCAACTCGGACTGGGCCATCACATGTATCACGATACGAATAACAATCTGATCCCCATGGTCAGCCCGAGCGGTTGCTGTTGGGGCACCTGGACGGTGCTGATGATGCCGTTCGTCGAACAAGACAACGTCTTCAAGCTCTATCAGAACTGGGGCGGTACCGACACGGTCAACTCGAATTTCCCTGCCGCTGGTGTGGCCGGAACCTTTCCACGCTACGCATCCGCTCCCAACTCCACAAACGTGACGGGTCGCCGATACTCGGTTCTGTCGTGCCCGAGCGATCAAGACAACACGCCCATCGGGGCGATCACCAACATCAACTACGTTGTGAATGGTGGCAACGGCAGCACCTACGGCTCGAACGGCCCCGCTCCACTACCGACGGGTTACACCCGCGCGTACGGCATGTTCGACGGAGCCAACCGTACGCGTAAAATCAAACTAACCGACATCACCGATGGCCTGACCAACACGATCATGATGGGCGAAGTCCTTCAAGGCCAAAGCTCGGACCTTCGCGGCTTCGCGTGGTGGGGCGATGCCTCGGCATTCAGCACATATTACACGCCGAACACCAATGCGAACGATCTGATTTACACGTCGGGTTATTGCAACAATCAACCGTTGCGTGGACTGCCGTGTAGCGGGGCGGGTGGCGCGCACTTCTCCGCGCGAAGCCGCCACACGGGTGGCGTCAACGTGACCTTGGGCGACGCCAGCGTTCGGTTCATCACGAACAACGTCGATCCCGTGACGTGGAGCAACATGGGCCCCGGCAACGACGGTAACGTGATTACACTACCGTAACCATCGCGGGCCATAAAAACCAACACGACCGCCGGGAGACTCCCGGCGGTTTTTTGCTGTCGAACCTCGATGTCTGTTTGAAGTCGTTACCCGATACTCATGTTCCATATCGCTTCTGCTGCGATTACTTCTTAAAATACCTTTCTGCTCGCTCGGCATGCCCGATCTTTCGTTCGACGGATTTACCAGGTTACTCCATGACGCGATACTTCCGATGCTCGCTCCTCGCGTGCCTTTTGCTCGTTGCTGACGGTGCCATGTCATTCGCGGCGGACCCGACGTATTGGGCGGATGTGCGACCGATCTTGCGGAAGAATTGCACCGTTTGCCACAACGAACGTAAGCTCGACGAACCGGAAGTTTCGGCGGGGTTGGCGTTACATACGCTCGATGCGATTCGGAAGGGCGGGAAGGTGCCGGTGCTGAAAGCGGGTAAGCCCGACGACTCGTTGCTCGTTTCGCTTTTGACTGAGAAAAACACGAAGCGACGGATGCCGCTCGATGCCGATCCGCTGACGGTGGAGCAGATCGCGACACTGCGAAAGTGGGTCGAACTCGGCGCACCCGAAGGCACGAAACCAGTGGAAGTCGCAGCCGTCGTTCGCCCGGTGAATCGCCGTAAACTCGATGTCGCATTTTCGATGAAACCGACGACGGGTAAGCTCGGTGTCGTCGAGTTGTCGCTGCCGATTGGACCGTTACCGCCGGTTGCGGCAGTGGCCTTTAGCCCCGATGGCAAATGGCTGGCGAGTGGCGTCTATGGCCGCGTGACGATCTGGGATGCGGAGACAGCGAAGCCAGTTCGCACCATCACAAATGTGCTGGCCGCGGTACACGATTTGAAGTTTAGCCCCGATGGCCGCATGCTCGCCGTGGCGGGTGGGCAACCCTCGGCACGCGGCGACCTGCGACTTTTTTCCGTCGCCGATGGGCAACTGCTCCACAACCTCGGCGGCCATGCGGATGTCGTATCGGGCGTCGCGTTCAGCCCCGACGGGACGAAGATTGCGTCTGCCAGTTTCGACAAAACCGTACGGCTCTGGGACGCGAAAACGGGCGCACTCATTCACACGTTTGCGGGGCATTCGGACTTCGTGTACGCCGTTGCATTCTCGCCGAAAGGCGACTGGTACGCCACCGCGAGCAAGGATCGCACGGGGCGAATCGTCGACGCGAAAACCGGCAAGGGGCGGTTCACGCTCAGCGGCATGGAGCAAGAAGTGATGGCGGTGGCGGTGCGACCGGACGGCTTGCAAATCGTCACATCGGGGTTCGAGCCACAACTGCACTGGTGGGACGCAACGACGGGCGAACGCCTGAAGAAACAGGGCGGGCACGACATCGCAGTACACGAATTGGCCTTCGATACCAGCGGTAAAATCGCGATCTCGGCGGGTGCAGATAAAACCGTTCGCGTCTGGAATGCGCAGACATCATCGCCGAGCCGCACGATTCTCACCGGTTCCATCGCCTACGCCGTTGCAACCGATCCGGCAGGCAAACGGGTCGCCGCCGGTTGTGCCGACGGCCTCGTAAAAATCTACGACAGCACCACTGGGCGGCACGGCATCACCCTCTGGGCGGGCGATGCCGACACGTGGCTATCCGTCTCACCCGACGGCGCATATCTCGGTGCAGAAGCGACTATCGCCGCCGCCAAGTGGAGCATCGCCGGCAAGCCCACACTCGACACGAAGCTGTTTGTGAACTTGAAGTCCGCCGAAGCCGTCGCCAAAGCCATCCGCGGCGAACGGTAGAGGAGCACGACGCACAGGCGAGCGATGAGCGTTGCCAAAATCGATGAGGCTATCGACGCACAATTGCAAAAAATGAAGGTCAATCTGAAAGTGTTCAAAAGCACTTTCGCCGCAAGCCCTAAGATCTCGTCGGTAACGACTCGACGGCGATTGAAGGTATCGATGAGATTCATGCATTAACATTAATCAGCGAACTCGGTACGGACTTCACGAAATGGCCGACGGTCAAACATTTTGCATCGTGGTTGGG
>JAYVQG010000162.1:0-28388 GCA_043757025.1 Limnoglobus sp. | reverse complement strand
CTCTTACTTCGCAACAACGACCACGCCGCCAATCGCAGCGCCGTTGCCGCGCGACCTTTGCCTTTGCGAGTCGCGCTCGACTTCACCTTGCCGCCGGTCTTCTGGAAGTTCGGGCACAGCCCCAGCCAACTCGTGAAGTGCTTCACCGTCGGCCATTTCGTGAAGTCCGTGCCGAGTTCGCTGATGAGTGTCAATGCGTTCAGTTCATCGATACCTTCAATCGCCGTCAAGATTCTTGGCGAGCGGGGTGTGTAAGCACCCTGATTCAGCCACTGTCGTGCGCAATGCGTAATGGATAGGGATGGAAATTGCCTTATTGAAATTGACTTTGCCTGAGACACAGGAAGAATCAGGGTGCTCACGCACCCCGCTCGCCTTTACATCGTGCTTCGCACAACGCTGCCAAACGCAATCGGGCCGTTGAACAGTTACAGTTGAGAGGCTTCGCTACGAAGAAATCTACCAGGGTTTGCGGCCGAGTTTCATTTGTTTGGCGGGTGGCAACATCGGCACCGAACCGGCGCTCTCGGAAGAATTTCGAGGGGCGGGCGTGAGCGGTGGCATTCCGACGCCGGGGGTGGGCAGGCCGTTGATCGTGCGGCCCGTGGCCCATTGCAGCACGCGCTTCGCAATTTCGCCCGCTTGCTTGCTGTTGATCGCGATTCCCTGCATTGGCAGGCCTAAATCGATGCCGAGTCGTTGTTGTAGCACGCGGGCAATCGCCAGGGCCATCTCGCGGTTGGGCTGCCGACCGAGGCCGCGCAGCACGTCGATCCCATCGGAGTCGTTCGGGTCGGCGGTCAAAATCGCTTCGGCTGCCAGCAACCGCACCGCGCCGGGCTGGTCCGAATTCGTCATGCGATCGAGCAATTCCGGCGTGAGATGCTCGAACGACCGCAACAGCGAAGCCAATTCGACGCGCAGGCCGGCCGGCGTGTGCGGGTCGGTCACGTGCCGCGCGAGATCGGTGACGAGATCGTAATCGCCCGTGGTTTCCAAAATCCGCGAATAATGCTCGACCAGCGATCGTACGGCCCGGCCACCGAGCGGTTCGGGTTCACCGGCCCACACGGTCAGATCGCAGGTGGCCATAACGGGCAGGTAACCGGTCGCCCCGGGTAGCCCGCCATCGCTAGTGAATTTCGCGTCGCTGAGGTACGCGCGTACGGCATCGCGAACGAATGCCCATTTCCGCCCGCGCTGCGACAAAATCGCAGCCACGGCGGCCGCGCGAACCTCGGCTTCCGGGTCGCGCAGGAACTCCGCCAAGCCTTGCACCACTGCGGGGTCGTCGATCGTCGCCAACGCGGCGACGGCCACACTGCGGACGCTCGGCTCGCTCGCTCGCTGTGCCGCATTCAACACCGTCGCGGCCTCGCGGGAACGCCACGCCGTACGGCCATCGAGTGCCGAGAATGCAGCGATTCGCACATTCGAGTTGGGGTCGGCCAGCAGCGGAAACACCGGCCCCGGCTCGATGGCGACGGCATCGCGGAGGCCGCGGACTTCGGGCAACGCGCGGATGTCCGAAAGCTGCGATGGCCAAAATTGGCGGTTGCAAATGCGTGCGCAAAAGTGCTTCGCGCGGCGTCGCGGTTCGGCCCCCGTTCGGTACAAGTCGTAGAGTGCGGTGAGGACGACGGCGATGAGCAACAAGATGCCGCGAACCGCCGGGGCCAACGTCCCAGAGCCGTTCCGCGTTTGATGCCAACACCAACCGAAAGCGAGCAAGTAGAGCAAAATGATCGCGCCACTGGCAGGCGGCTGCCACACTTTTCGCGAACGCAGAAACGCCGCACCAACCACCGCAAACACGATAGCACCAATGCCCATGGCCGCCGACCGCGATTCCGCGGCGAGCGCACCCAGCAACAGCGCAGGCGCGAATAACAAGACGATGTCGAGGAAACGATCCGCAGCAGAATGGTAAACGGGAAGCTCGTCGCGCATGTCGCCCGTCGGGAAAATCGAACGGATCAGTAAAGGCGACTGAATTCTAGAATCCGATTCTTGCCCGGTCAAACCGCCCTGGGTCGAATGGGTGTCGTTTCGAGGGCGAAGCGTCGAAGAATCCGACTCTTCGCAACATTTGGCGATGTCAGATCGCGTTTCGCACGGTTCAAAGCGACGTATGGTACGTGCGTGGTTCTCCTCGAAAGCGTGTCGGGCTAACGGGATTGGATTGTTAGCCCGACACGCCAACGCGCCAGCGAGGGAAACCCATCCGCGTCTCTACATCGAGACGACTCCGCCGTTGCGACGGCGACGGATGAGGCCGACGAGAGCCATCCCGAATGCGGCGAGTACCACCGCAGGTGGTGCGGGGACGGCCTGAGACGCGAACGAGATCCGATAGATGTCCGAATCGTTGGTGATCTGGGTATTGAAGACGTAACCGCCAGCGGTGTTCACGCCGTTGAAGACGCTCAATTCGCTAAAACTGAATCCGACCACGCCGTTCTCTGGAGTTCGGAGAGAGTTGTTCCCTCCCACGACGAACGCGGCGTTGAGGGGATTGGCTGCCTCCGAGCCTGCATTCCAGATATCCCGCCCTTTTTGATTGATCGACGTGATGGCGAGGTTGCCGTTCGCGTCGAAGAGTTGGAATCGCGTCGGCGAATCGTTACCGATAAACAAGTCGTTACTGGGGATGACCATCGCGCCGAACGTGAAGAAGCGATTGACACTGCTATCGACGAGGAAGGTGTTGCTCGCTGTCGTCCCTGGCAAAAGTGCCCCTCCCACGGAACCGAGCACGGCGTTCGGTTCGGCGGCCCGAAATGCGGGGAACCACGCTGATGCCGAACCACCTTCGGCGACGGAAATGATCGCGGCATTGGCGACCTGGCCGTTGTTGAATGCATCGAATGAGCCATTGCCGAAGCCTAACCGCAGCGGTGCGAACGACACGCTGTTACCCGGTGCGAGGTTTTGAATCGTGACGGTCACGCTCACCGTATCGGCCTGCACCGATAGCGATGTAAGGGCAACCGCGAGAGCCGTCAGCAATAAGCGAGTCTGAAACATCATGTCGTCAACTCCGAAACACAGAAGCCAGAACCGCACGATCGAATTGAATCGTGGGCGATGGTCTGTCGTCTCGGAGCGGAAAACCTTACACGGGCATAAACAAAGGAATGGGAAATACCAGATCGCCGGTCCGTGCCGAGAATTTCTCGAGAAAATCACGTACTCTCGTGTAAGGTCTCATCGCGAGTCGCGACAAACGATTTGCGTATCGTTGCGATTTTTTGTCTTGAGTGGCATCGTATGAAGTCGGATGTAGCCTCAGCGGAAGACGCCGCCAACCCGGAATCGCTCGAGCCTCATCGTTGGCTCGAGGATCACGGATCGGCACTCTATCGGTATGCGCTCAGCAAAGTGCGAAGGGCCGATGTGGCCGAGGATTTGGTGCAAGAAACGCTGTTGGCCGCGTGGCGAGGACACGAGCGATTCACGAAACGCGCGAAGGTTCGCACTTGGCTGACGGCAATTCTCAAACACAAGATCATCGACTGGCTACGGAGTTCTATCCGCGAACAGAAGCGCGTAACGCTTTCCGACGACAAATGGCTCGACGAACAGTTCACGTCTCTCGGCAAGTGGCGGCAATCGCCGGAGGAATGGGATGCAGATGCCCCGGACACGGAGTTGAATCGGGAGGAATTCTGGAACGTAATGCAGGTGTGCCTGAATAAACTTCCCACGCGGATGCGACAAGTTTTCGTACTGTGGCAACTCGACGAACAAACTGGCGAGGAAGTCTGTCAGGAACTTGGCATCTCAACGTCGAACTTGTGGGTAATGTTGCACCGCTCGCGGTCGCGCCTCTGGCGGTGTCTGACCGTCAACTGGTACGGCAATCCCGAACCCGAAAGTGAACGATCATGATCTCGTGTCGTCGCGCCGCCGAACTGATGTCGCTGCAACTGGATGCGGATCTCCCTGCGGGCCAACGGTTGGTCTTGGGATTTCATCGAATCGTGTGTGCGGCCTGTCGGCGGTTTCGCTCGCAACTCATTGAAGTCGATCGAGCGACAGGTGAATTTCTGCGAAGCGAACCACCGGCGGAAGGGCCAGAACTCCCCGATGATGCGCGCGAGCGAATCCATTCCCAGATCGATTCCGCGACGAGGAATTAAGTATGCGAAATTAGGCACCGTCCCATTTGACCGGGATGGCGCATGATTGCGTGAACTCATGCAGAATTTTTAACCGCAGAGTACGCTGAGAGCGCGGAGTCAAAATTCATGATTTCCGCACGGATCAAACACGAGCGGAAAACTGCTGCCCAGAGTGAACCATTACCGATTTCTCTTCTTTGCGTTCTCAGCGTACTCTGCGGTTAATGTTTTGTTTTCGTTTTGGATCGCGGCCCAAATGGGACAGTGAATTCAATTTAGGTGCGGATCCGCCGAAAATGGACATCGTTCGCCTCCGTCGCATCCCGCAAAAATCTCCAGGCCGAATCGTGCTCTTCGGGCAGATATAAGATACACGCTATCTGCACCGGAGATTTCACATGGCCGCATACTGGAACCGGATCGTTTCCCACTCGCGCCGCGTGCTCGTCGACCGGCGTCATTGCGATGTCGCGGAACTCCTGAATCGCTATGCCGTCAGTCGCGATGAGGCGGCGTTCGAACTCATTGTCGAACGCCATTCGTCGCTGGTCTGGGGTGTTTGCCGACGCACGCTCTCCAACCCGGCCGACTGCGAAGACGTTTTTCAGGCGACGTTCCTCGCGTTGGTGCGACAAATCCAGACCATCGACACCACGAAACCGCTGGCACCGTGGCTGTACTCGGTGGCGCTACGGGCTTCGCGAAAGGCTGCGGCGCGCGACACCCGGCGACGCACGCAACCGTTGCCCGACGACTGCGCCAGCGAGCCTCGCGATACGATTGCGAACCGGGAGTTGTGCCGGACGATCCACGAAGAAGTCGCGCGTTTGCCGCAGGCGCTGCGGGAAGTCGTGGTGGCGTGTTGCATTCAGGGCGAGTCCCGCGAAGAGGCCGCCAACGCCATCGGTTGCACGGAAGCCGCCGTCAAATCGCGGCTCGAGCGAGCACGCGAACGGTTGCGGACGGCGTTGACGCGCCGCGGCATCGACCTGCCGGCCGCGCTCGTGATGTTGTTCATCGGCTCGGAACGCGCATCGGCGGAGTTGGTCGAAAAAACCATCGGTTTGTCGAACGGCACCATTCCGCTGGCCGTGGCCGCGTTGGCGAAAACCGGGCTTTCGCTCGCAACCATCGGCTCGTTGGCGGCCACGGTCGGGTTGATCTGCATCGCCACCATCGTCGGCACGACACTGCGGCCCGAGCAGGTGGCCCACGCGCAGCCACCGGTCGCAGAAGCGAAGCCCGCCCCAAAGCCAGCCGAGCACGTCGATCGCTACGGCGATCCACTGCCGACCGATGCCGTCCGCCGCTTCGGCACCGTGCGGTTGCGACAGGCGAACCCGCATTTCGTGCAGTTCACGCCCGAAGGCAAAACGCTAGTGGCGGGAAGTAGCGGTTATACCCTCGGTGTGTTTGAAGCCGCTACCGGACGCAAATTGCGCGATATCGGCGAAAGGGCCATCAACGGTCCAGCAGAATTTCGGTTGACGCCCGATGGCAAGCAAGTCCTTTGCCTGGGTTACAACGTCACACTATGGGACTTCGCAACGGGGGAGTTGGTCCAGCGTTACAAAATCGGACGATGCGAATCCCTCGCAATGGCACCCGATGGAAAGAGTTTCGTCTGTCAGTTGTTACAAGATCCCGTGATTCAACACGTCGAACTCAGCACGGGGCGAATCCTCGCGGAGAAGAAATTCCCAGTCGAGGCAATGCACGAATCCCGATTCGAGTTCGACGATTCGGGAAGGGTCGTCACGATGCAAATCATGACGTTGAAAAAGGTAAAAGACGGTCAATACCACGTCGATCGCGAACCGCTCCAGCTTTGGGACACGGCCGCGAATTCGCTCGCGAACGGGCCGATTCCTGGCGTCGAAGTTCCCAACGATTTCGCATCGATTCCGGGCACGAAGTCGATCGCGTACGCCATCAAGAAAGGGCCGATCGTCATTTGGGACACCGAGAATCAAAAAGTCGTCCGCAACATCACTCCGACGGAAAACGACACCGTTGTGACGAAGCTCATGGCTTCTGCCGATGGCAAGCGGATCGCGGCACGCACGAAGAGCACAATCGAAGTCCTGGAGATCGCAACAGGGAAATCGGTGTTCAAACTCGACATTGGACCGGGGCGATCCATTTACCGAAAGATGAATCTCTCCGCAGACGGCAAGCAACTCGCTTGTGTCAGCGATGTCGAGTCCATCGTCCGCGTTTGGAACGTGGACACAGGCAAAGAGTTACTCGCCGATTCGGGACATTCAACGAAACCGAAATTCGTACTCTCCCCCGATGGCTCGAACTTGACGAGTACAACCTTTGATGAGGAGTACCGTTGGGATTTGAAGACCGGTCAAGGCGTTCGCAAGCCACAGCCAAAAGCGGATCAACCCGCAATCACCATCGATCAAACGAACAAGGGGAAATTGTGGGATTACACCATAGACGAAGTCAAGAATTGTCTGGCCATCAAGGACAAAACCGGCACAGAGATCGCGGCCTGCAAAATTCCGGATGAATCTTCGCGGGGTCAAGTGATCTCCGATGATGGCCGGCATTTTGCGATCAGCTTTCAGGACCGAAAGCACACCGTGTTGATCTGGACGCCTCTGGAACGCAAGGAACCGTTCGTCATTACCGGCCACCGCGATGCCTGCCAGCACCTCTTGTTTTCGCACGATGGCAAGACGCTCTTCGCCGGTGCCGGGACGCACAACAATTACAATGTCAACGTGCTGCACCTGTACGATGTCGCAACGGGCAAATCGATCCACACCTTGAAATCGAACGGCTCGCCGGGCCATTCGTGCTTCACCAAAGACGACCGCACTTTAATAACGGGCGGCCTGTGGAACGATGCGACGTGCCGCGTCTGGAACATCGCCACCGGCGAACAGACCGCGACGTTGATCGATCCCACATTGCGGTTGACGACCGAAACGGACACGCCCAAAGCACTCGCGAGCATCGAAGGCATCGAGTTTTCGCCCGACGAACGACTACTCGCGGTGATGTCCGGAATCGACGACCAATCGAGCATCGCCGTGTGGGAAGTCGGCACCTGGAAACTCGTCAAGTCGTTCGCGCCGTTCCACCCCCGCGCTCATTATGCGACGATGCGATTCTCCAAAGACGGGCGTTCCCTGTTCGTCGCCAACCCCGATACGACGATCCTCGAATGGGATCTCTCCGGTCGGTTCGGCACGTCGAACGCGCAAAAACTCTCGCAGAAGCGGCTCGACGAACTCGCGTTGAAAATCGCTGATCGCGAAGGCTATTCCGCAATCTGGGAACTGATCGACCATCCCGAACAAGCGATCGCGTTGTTTCGCGGGCCGTTGAAACCCGCAGCGAAACCGACGGCGGAACAACTCGAGAAATGGATCGCGAGCCTCGACGCCGAGGCATTTCGCGAACGCGACGACGCCCAGCGAAAACTCCTGTCGCAAGGCGATGCCGCACTCCCCGCGCTGGAGATCGCGCTGAAAGCCGCATCGACCGCCGAAGCACGGGAACGCATCGAAACCATCGTCGGCCAGTTGCGCGAAGGCAAGTCCCCGCTCCAGCTACGAAACCGACGCCTCATAGCGATCCTCGATCTGATCGGCGATGAGGCGTCGCGGAAATTGCTCTCCGAGTACGCGAAAGGCGACCCACGCGACCGCCTCACGCAAGATGCGAAAAAGGCGGTCGCGATCCGGAATTAGCCCTACTTCTTCGTCAACTCGTCGGCGAGCCAGTTGGCGTCGTAGACTTTCCGAAGGCTTTCGATCATCGCGCGGCTATCGACCGACACGGCGCGGCTAATTTCCTGATCGAAAATGAAGTCGAGAATCAGCGACTGAATGTTCCCGTCGAAGATCAACCCCACGACTTCGCCTTCCTTGTTCACCACGGGGCTGCCGCTGTTCCCGCCGATGATGTCGGCGGTGGCCACGAAGTTGAATGGCGTCTTCGGGTCGAGTGCGCTCTTCTTGTCGTTCCAGCGTTTCGGTAGCTCGAACGGGTACTTGTTGTCTTGCTCTTTGCTGCGTGCGTAGAGGCCGTCGAAGGTCGTGAATGCGGGCACGTCTTTGCCGTCTTCCTTGAAGCCTTTCACGGTGCCATAGCTGAGGCGAAGCGTGAAGGTGGCATCGGGGAAAGTGTTGGTGCCGTCCATCGCGAAACGCGCCTTCGCGAGTGCGGTGTACGCCTGACGTTTCGGTTCTTCGATTTCGGTCTCGGAGATTTTGCGAACCTTGCGAGCATGTGGATCGACGAGTTTCGCGAGCAGGATCATCGGGTCGGTGCTGGCATCGACGGCCGCTTTGCCGCCCTCGTACAACTTCTTGCGCTCGGCCACGTCTTTCAGTTTCGTGCCACTGATCAGGTCGAAGGCGCGTTCGCGTGGCGACTTCCCGGCGAGTACCGCTTTGACCATTTCGTTGTTCGCGCCGTACGTCGTTGCGAGGAACGTGAGGCTGTCTGAGAGCTTCAGAATCTCGAAGTCGTCGTAGTGGGGTTCTTCGCTGAACAGGCCGAATTCGAGGCTCGGCAGTTTCGCATCCGAGAACTCGCGGAAGCGTTCGCCCGCCGCCTTGGTCTTCTCTTCGGCGGCGCGGACGATCGTGCGGGCCATGCCGTAATACGAACTGTTGAACCCGCCGCCGCCTTCGAGAACCGCGACGTCTTTGAAGATCTCCGCCCGCTTCTTTTCGGCCTTCGCGATGGTGTCGAACGCCTTCGCGGCATCGCCCATCGTCGAATCGCCCGCATCGGCGATAAACTTCTTGAGGCGGTCTTCCTCGGCTTGTTTTCGAGCCATAATCTTCGGATCGAGCAACCCTTGCAGCCCGCCGATTCGCGCCTTGCGGCTGTTCTGAATCCCGAACAGATCGTCTTCGCCCTTCTGGCGGTTCGATTCGCTGCGTGCGACCCAACTGCCCAACAACACTTCGAGGCGGTTGAGGCGTTGCAGCAAGTACGGGTAGCCGGTGTCGCGCAGGTATTCGAGTTCGGCCATCGTGTTCTGGCGGTTGGTGCGGCCGGGGTGCCCCGACACGAAGATGAGTTCGTTTTCCTTCGACCCGTTCGCGGACCATTTCAGGTAATGTTCGCAGACGATCGGCTTGTTGTTTTCGTAGACGCGGAAGAAGCACATATCGAGGTCGAACCGCGGATACTCGAAATTGTCCGGGTCGCCACCGAAGAACGCGATCGCTTTCTCGGGGGCAAACACGAGGCGAATATCGGTGTACGCTTTGTAAATGTACAAGTGGTACGCACCGCCCGCGTACAGCGTCACCACGTCGGCGCGTTTGCCGGATGCTTTATCGGAGTTCGCCTTTTCAATCTCGGCGATCTTCTTCTGGCGGGCTTTGAAGCCGTCGGCCGGCGTGGCATCGGCGGGCACGGCGGCGGTGACCTCGGCAGTCATGTCTTTTATGCTTTGCAGCACGTTCAGTTCGAGCGCCTTGCACTTGATCTCTTCGGCGTTCGTCTTCGCCTGAAAGCCGTCCTTCAGGTAGTCTTTTTCCTTCGTGCTGAGCTTCTGGAGATCGTCCGCGCCAACGTGATGGTTCGTCATCACGAGGCCATTCGGCGAAACGAAACTCCCCGAGCCACCGCTATTGAAACGCACGCTCGATTTCTGCACGTGTTCGAGCCAGGCATCGGTCGGCTCGAAGCCGTACTTCTCCTTGAGTTGTTTGCGGGGCGGGTTGTTGAACAACCACATCCCCTCGTCGCCGTGGGTCGAAGGCATCGTCATGGTGAACACCGTCGCGGCAGCCAAGGCCACCAATACAGGGAAGCGAACCCGCATGGAATCCCTCCGGGAAATGCGTGAAAGCGAACGGACAGTAGCAACACGCGGCTCGCGTGTCGGTATTAGTTTAAGACACGCCCGATTTATAGTCAAAGTGGCAACACGCGGCTCGCGTGTCTTAGTTCACCACACGCGAGCCGCGTGTCCCACAGCGGCCACGCGTGTTCCAATGTGTCGTTCGTTCGTGGCTTCGAGACGTGCCAGGAAATCGGCGACCATTAGCTGGAAGTCGGTTAGCGCGGCGGTGGAAACCGTAACGGGAATCGGGCTGTTGGCGAATGCGGGGGTGCGAACCATCGTGGTGACGCTCGTCGTGAACAGCAGTGACACCCCGATGAGACTCCCGCTATCGGAAGCATCGTTGTCCGTCACTTTTAGCGTCCACGTGCCGCGGGCATTCGTTCCGTGGAAAACACTCAACGCCGATTCGGGGCGGAAACTGCCGGCGAACGGCGCGGTGCCCTTCTCGATTGCGGTCGTTGCCCGGTCGTCGAATATCGTCTCGCGGTAGCCCTGGCCCCCGGCACCGCGACGATTCACCAACGTCGCGACTTGCCCGGCGGGGCCGTGCAGTTCGACGCGGACATCGCCCATAAACGTGTGAAAAAGATTCAACCGAACATCGAGGTCGCCAATCGTCGCATCGCGCGCGACGACGATCGGTATCGACGCGCTGCCGAGGTCGGGAATCGCCACCGGCAGGTTCGCGGCCGTGGTCGTAAATGTCGTGGCCGTCGCGCTCGCACCGAGCGTTTCGCTGGTGGAGTAGCGGTCGGCGGGTTCGCCGTTGATGCCGTTGCGGTTTTGATCCATCCGGTGTGCGGCCATGTCGAACAAGTCCGGGCCGATGGCGAACGTGTAACTTCCCGGCGTCGTTTGCGCATCGAACGTCGCTTCAAACTGCGTGTCGTTCGTGCCCGCAACGGGGGTGATCGCACGGATCGGTATCGCGCCGCCTGGCCCCGTCAGCGAGGCATCCGATGGCGTAATCGTCGCCGCGTTGATCCGCGTGTTGAAGGTGAATCGCACGCGGTCGTAACTGCTGGGGACGCTTCCGGAGAACAGCGACGAAATCACTTGCGGACCACTGACGAGAACGGGAACCACCGGCGGCGGCGGCGCAGGGGGAACGACGACCGGCGGTGGCACGGTCGCTGGTGGCGGAACGACGACCGGCGGCGGTGACACCGCGATGGCATCGAGCGCTTTGGCTACGTTGAGCCGCCCGCCCGTCGTCGTCTTTCCAGCCATGCTCGCGATCGGATCGACCGACGAACGCAGCTTCGCTAACACTTGCTGGTAAGTCCAACTCGGGTTTTGATCCCAGATCAGCGAGATCGCTCCGGTGACGAACGGCGTCGAGATCGAGGTGCCCGTCAGCACGCCGTAGCGGTTATTCGGCAACGTACTGAGGATGCTCACGCCGGGCGCGGAGAGGGTGACCGTATTCGCGCCGATATTGCTAAAACTCGCGAGTGTGTCCGATGAATCCGACGCAGCCACGGTGACGATGTTCGGCAAACTCGCGATGTACGAACCGGGGTAGAACGGCCGCACGTCGTTGTTCGAGCCGTCGTTCCCCGCCGCCGCCACGAAGATCAGGCCTGCGGCCCCGGCGCGGGCGATTGCCGCTGACAGCGTGCTGTCAATATCGCCGCCGCCCCAACTTGCGTTCGCCACTTTCGCGCCGTGACTGACCGCGTAATCGAGCGCGCGAACGGCATTGCTCGTGAAGCCCGTGCCGTCGTCGCCGATGAACTTCAACGGCATGATTCGCGTATTCGGATTCACACCGGAGATGCCGATGCCGTTGTTACCGACCGCGCCGATGATGCCCGCGATGTGCGTGCCATGCGAATCGGTATCGATGGGATCGCCACGATTGTTAGCGAAATCGTAGCCGTAAACGTCGTCGATGTAACCGTCGTGATCGTCGTCGAGGCCATTGCCCGCGATCTCGCCAGTGTTCACCCAGATGTTCGCGGCGAGGTCCGAATGGCGATAATCGACGCCGGTGTCGATCACGGCCACGATGGTGTTTCGCGTCCCCGTTTGGCGGTTCCACGCGGTCGCTGCGTCGATGTTGACGAGGCCCGATTGCGCGGAAAGCGAGGGATCGTTGAACGTGCGATTGAGCTTCACGATGCGATCCGGTGCCGCCGAAACCACATCGGGTTGCGCCGCATAGAACGCCGCAACCGCATCGACATTCGCATTCGCCGATAAATCGACCGAGTAAATATCGAAGCCGAGCGGCGCGACGTGTTGCGCGTACGGCGCGAACTTCGTGGCGACGCTGGTACCCGGAGTGACTGCCACGAGCACGCGGGCCGGCGTTTTTGTAGCTGGGGTCTGTGACCCCGGTCTTGTAGCTGGGGTCTGTGACCCCGGTTCGGGAAGACCGGCCTCACAGAGGCCAGCTACAGAACCGGCCGATGCATACGCACTCGTAGAAACGAACTCCGGCACCACCGCCGACATCACGGAGCGATCTTCCAATTGTTCCGCATGTAGCGAAACGCGCAATCGCGCCGAGCGAATCGGTTCGCGCATATCCATCCCCTGTACACGTGGTGCCGATCGGCGAAGGTCGTCTCGTTGCGTCAGTCGATGGGATTTTATCTACGAGGACGTGCGATCCGAAGCCGGAGATTTGTAGTTTTTACCGATGTGCAATCGCCGCGCGCGAAGCTGTAGCGATTGCGAGAATTATTTGGGGAAGCGGTTTTCGACTCCCTCGCTCCGAATCCGTCGAAACGGAGTGCGAATATCGCCGCAACAACAACCGATGCAAAATGTCTCCGATCGCGCCGTAGAATTCCATGAGATTTTTCGACCGGTGACGTTGCAACAGGAAATGAAATCGCCCGAGCGGCGTCTTTAACGTAATGGAACCGGAAGCGATTGCAGAGATGGTCGATCGTCATGCGGCCGCGCTCGCGCTGTACGCACGACAATGGTGCGCCCAGCCGGAAGATGTCGTGCAATCGGCGTTCCTGAAAATCGTGCGGTTGCGAACGACACCCGATCACCCCGTGCCGTGGTTGTATCGGGTCGTGCGGAATGCCGCGATCGATGCGGGCCGTGCGGAACGACGGCGAACGAAGTACGAGACGAACGCGGCGCAACAGTCCCCCACCTGGTTCGTCCCGAGCGAAGATCCCACCGGCTTGGATGCCCGCGAGGCGGCCGCCGCACTCGTCGAATTACCCTTGGAAATCCGCGAAATTATGGTCGCCCACCTGTGGGGTGGCCTAACCTTCGAGCAAATTGCCGCGATGGTCGGCGGGTCGGCGAGTACCGCGTACCGTCGCTTTGCCCTCGGTCTCGATTTGTTACGCGAACATTTAGGTGCGAAGCCATGCCGCCCAACGACCGCGAAGGTCCAATGACCGATTCCCCACTCTGTACCGGTCACCCACTCGCGAAAGCGCTGACGGGTTTGGAGCCGTTGCCGAGTCTGGTGAACCGCGACCGATTGATGTTCGCCGCCGGTGCTGCCGGCCGCGATCGCTCGGTGACATTCTGGAAACGGGCATTCGCCGCACAAACCGCGGCCATCGGTTTGCTCGTCGGCATCGGCGTGGCAAACTACGCTCCGTCGATGACCGACCCGACGCCGAAGATCGTGCAGATCGTTCCCGAAAAGCCCGCACCACCGAAGCCCCAAACCGAAGTGGCACCCGCACCGCGAACCGTACCGCAACCGGCACCCGAATCGCCAATCGAGTATCCTTCTATTACGCTGGTGGCGTCGACGAAAGCGGAACTTCAGGAGCGGGCACGTTGGCTCGAACTGCGTGCGAATATCTTCGAGATCGGCCTGAACGTGCTGCCGACAATGCACCAAACATCGCCCGCGCCCGACCGCGTGGCACTCGAACAATCGTTGCAGTTGCCGCCCGGAATCCTCGCCGCACCAGTACGGCCCGTCGTGCCAAAACCGACAAAGGGACTGGAAGACGAGTAAGTCCACCCAGGGGTACGACGAAGCGTCTAACCCTGGGCTAAGGGATAGAACCCCGTTGGGGTAAATGCATACAGAATTCTTACCCCAACGGGGTTACATCTTATAGCCCAGGGTTAGACGTTTTACGTCGTACCCCTGGGGCATTCTTACCTACACCCCACACAAACAAGAGTCACCGATGCGCTACGCTCTCTCATTCCTGCTCGCTTCGCTACTATCGTTCGTCGCACAGGCCCAACCCGCGAAAGAAGTCGCGCCGCCGATTGACCCCGAGCGTTTTACGACGCGGTTGACGGTCACGCCGATGGCTGCGCCGCGACCGGCGATGCGCTACGAACTGCTGCCGCCACTGCGCGAACGCACGACGGGTAATGCCGCCGTCGGTTACCTGCGCGCCGCCGTGTTGCGACCGAGTTGGCCGAAAGATCCCAAAGAAAGCCTCGCATATGCCCAGAAATGGGAAAAGTGGGAAAGCACGCCCGTCGATCAGTTGCCTTTGGAGGCAATCAAAAAATTCCTCGTGGACTATCAGCCGATGTTGCACGAAGCCGATGAAGCCGCGCGGCTCGACCGCTGCGACTGGCAACTCGCCAACCGGAAAACCAGCGACGCGTTGAACCTGTGGCCATCGGTTCAGGTGAATCGCGAACTGATGCGGATACTCTCGTTGCGAGTCCGCGTGGAGATCGCCGAGAAGCGCTTCGATGCCGCGATTCGTACGATGCAAACCGGTTTCCAGCTCGGCAGGCACACCGGCGAAGGTAGCACGATGATCGAGATGCTCGTCGGGTATGCCATCGTGGGAATCTCGATCGGCCGCTGCGATGAACTCATCGGCCAGCCGAACGCACCGAACCTCTATTGGGCACTTGCGACACTGCCGAACCCGATCTTCGATCCGCGCCCGGCACTCGATGGCGAGAGTCGCTTTCACGGGCGAATCCTGCCGATTTTGAAGGAACTGGAGCGCGGCCCCGTGTCCGAAGACGTCGCGGCAAAAGCATTCCGGGAGATGTACGCGAGCATTGGAATGGCACAAAATTCCGATGACAAGCTCGGCGAATTCGCGCAATCGTTGGCACTCGCCAGCATGGTCGCGATGCAATCCACAGGCGCGAAAAAAGACCTGATTGCCCGCGGTATGGCGAAGGCTACCGTCGATGCGATGCCGACCACGCAGGCGGTGTTGCTGCGTTCGCTCTACCTGCACCGCGACCTTTGGGACGATCAGGTGAAGTTGTTTTTCATACCGTACCCGCTCGCATCGAAAGAGATGGAACGCATCGTATTGCAAACGAAGGAATTGCGGAAATCGAATGCGAACGACCCGCTCTTCGCCGTGTTTTCGCTGGTTTACCCTGCGTTGTTTAAAGTCCACGTCGCCCATTCGCGAACGGCGCGTCAAATCGCGCAATTACGTGCCGTCGAAGCGGTCCGGATGCACGTCGCTTCCACGGGGCAGATTCCGACATCGCTCGCCGATGTGACAATCGTGCCTGTCCCCGACGACCCGACGACCGGCAAACCGTTTGCCTACGGATCCAAAGACGACACCTTCACGCTCGGCACGACAGCGGCCTCCGCTACCGGCTCGGTCCCGAAGATTTATGTCGTCACCATCCGAAAGTGATCGGTGTGGCGAGTTCACACTTTGCGGATTCGTAGGATGAACGTCGGATTGACGGCCTCGAAGCGCAGGCTTTCCATCTGCTCGACGCCGCGGGAGATGTTGACCAGTTGCACGTCGACGGTGCCGCGACCGGCGGCGAGTCGCTTCATCGAAGCGTACGTGGCGGAGAGCATTTCGAGCGTACCGACGTTCACGACGAGCCGCCCGCCTTGGCGCAATGCAGTGAATGCAGCTTCGAGGAGCCGCGAGATTTCGCCGCCGTTGCCGCCGATGAAAATCGCATCGGGGGCAGGCAGGCCGGTGAAGACGGCGGGTGCGGTGCCGAAGACCGGCTTGACGTTTTTCACGCCGAAGGTTTCGAGGTTCGCCGAGATCAAGTGAAAATCGGCGGCATCTTGTTCGATGGCGTACACGACGCCGGGCGTGACGAGTTGCGCGATTTCGATCGCCACGGAGCCACTGCCCGCACCGACATCCCACGCGACATCGGCGGTGTGTAGGTCCATTTGCGCGAGTGCCAACACGCGCACTTCGGCCTGCGTAATCAGCCCGGATTTCGGCCGACTTTGTGCGAACAGATCGTCGGGGTTGCCGAAGCGGCTGAGCTTGCTGCCGGTGCGTTGGGCATCGGGGCGGTCCGGCAAACGCTTCAGAATGAGGATATTCAGCGGATCGAACGCCATCGTTTGCAAGTCGTTGAGTTCGCTTTGCGTGATCCGTTCATCTTTGCCGCCGAGATTTTCGCACACGGTGGCACGGAAGTAATCGATGCCGCGTGCGAGCAGTTCCTGCGCGATGCGGCCCGGCGTGTACGCTTCGCTCGTGAACAACCCGACGGTTTCGGCCCCGCGAATCTTGTCGAGAACATCGTCGAGCGACTTCGTCGAAAGATCGGTGAGATACGCTTCTTCCCAAGTCTCTTTCAGACGCGCGAAGGCGAGTTGCATACTGCTGATGTGCGGCACGACTTCAAAGAGGTCCGGGCCGACTTTATCGCAGAGGTAACGCGCGGTGCCGTAGAACAGCGGGTCGCCGATCGAGACGATCGCCATCCGTTTACCGCCCGCGTTGGTCTTAATTCGCTCGACGATACTCGGCAAATCGGTGCCGATGCGGACGCGCTCGGCGGTCAGTTCGGGCAACAATCGCAGCACCTGGTCCGAACCGAACACGAGTTCGGCGGAGGTCAGCAGTTCGCGCGAACGGAGCGTTAGCCCCGCGAGGCCATCGGGACCGACGCCGACGATGGGGATTTTCGGTGCGCTCACGAGGAACCTCGCATCGTTGGCGGTGGGGTCGGTACGCCGACAGTTTTTGTTCGGACACGTTCCAGACCGACGAAGTTACGCAGGCCGATGTAGAAGATCATCGCGATCGAACGCAACGCCTCCATGCCGTTGACCTTGCTACTCCCCGCTCGGCGATTCTCGAAAAGAATCGGAAATTCTCCGAGGCGAGCGCCGGCCTTGAAACAGCGAAAGAGGACTTCCTGCTGGAACGAGTATCCGCGGGATCGAATACGATCCAGATCGGTAATGCGAAGGGTGGCGACGCGGTAACAGCGGAACGCGCCGCTGGCGTCCTTGACCGGCATTCGGAACAGGAACCGCACGATGCCATTCACAGTCTGGCTGATGATTCGCCGCTTCAACGGCCAGTTCTCGGTCGCACCGCCGGGGACGTATCGCGAGCCGATCATGACATCGTGGGTTTGCATTCCGGCCAAGATTCCCGGTAGGAATCGCGGCGGATGGCTGAAGTCGGCATCCATGTTTTGCAGGTAATCGTAGTCGTGATCCATGGCGTAGTGCATCGCCGCGAGCGTCGCCGTGCCGAGACCGAGCTTCTTCGGGCGGTGGATCGTGTGGATGCGCGAATCCTTGGCGGCCAGATCGTCGGCAAGGCGACCGGTGCCATCGGGCGAGTTGTCGTCGACGATGAGGATGTGCGCATCGGGGAGAACGACGTGGATATCTTCGATCAACCGAAGCAGGTTGTCGCGTTCGTTGTAAGTGGCGAGGGAAACGAGAATTCGCGGTTCGGTGGTCATGGTGTCGGTCCGGGTAAGCGGGCCGTTCGCGTGGATTGTCGGGCGGTTCGCGCGGTCGTCGCTGGCGAGTCCGCAACTATCTTCTAACTTATAGGATGCCGGTTCAATCGTCGTATTCCTCGATTCCCTATCGTTTTCATCCCGTGAGGTCCGCATGGCCGATACGATCCCCGTCTCGTGCCCGAGCTGCGCGAAAGGAATGAAAGTTCCCGTTGCGATGGCGGGCAAGAAGATACGCTGCAAAGAGTGCCAGACGGTATTCGCCGTGCCGAGTGCCGGCGGCTCGAAGCCCGCGATGGCCAAACCGGCTCCTGCGAAGCCCGCGAAGCCGGCGGGTGAAACGTTCAAACTCGCCGACGCCCCGAAGAAACCCGCCGCGCCCGCACCCGCTGCCAAGAAACCTCCCGTCGACGACGACGACGATGCCAACCCGTACGGGATCACGGCAAACGAGTTCGACACCGCGCGATGTCCGTTCTGTGCCGTCGAACTCGACCCGCCCGATACGGCGATTTGCTTGAACTGCGGCTACGACATGGTTCAGCGCCGCCGCCACGAAACCAAAAAGATCGAGGCGCACACCCAGGGCGATTACATCAAGCATCTTCTGCCTGGGATCGCCTGCGTCGTCGTCGTACTGATCTTCATCGCGATCATCTATTTCTCGCTGACGAACATGGGCGATTTGTTCCGAAAAATGGATCTCGAAGACGACTCGGAAAACGAAGTCACGAAGAAGAAGAACTTCGTCGTCCCACCCGGTGCCTGCTCGCTACCGGTCATCGTCGCGTCGCTGTTCGTGATCTGGAAAGCCGGCCAGTTCGCCTTCAAACGCTTCGTGTATAACTGGCGACCCGTCGAAGTGGTGCAGAAGGACAAATAACGCCGCGAACGCGCCACCGGGTTCATCTCGGTGAGAGTCTCATCGTATGTCGTCGATATCCAGTTCCGCGACGGCCTTTTTCGTGGCTTCGACGATCTTCGCTTCCCAATTGGGATCGTCGGGGTGAAACGGAAATGTCACGCCGCGCGAACTGTTGACGATCGCACCGAGGCCGTTGCCCAAGAATGCGGCTTTCACATCGGCGGCCGTGCCACCTTGTGCGCCGTAGCCGGGAACCAAAAACCACACATCGGGCATCATTTCGCGCAACTCGGCGAGTTCTCGCGGGTGCGTCGCGCCGACGACCGCTCCGACATCGCCGAGGCCACACTCGCCCAAACGCACCGCATTCCAACTCGCAACCGCATCCGCAACGTGCCGATATACGGGCTTGCCATCGCAGATTAAATCTTGAAATAACCCCGCACCTTTGTTGCTCGTCCGAACGAGCACGAACAACCCGCGGTCGCGTTTCCGAGCGGCCGCGATGAACGGCTCGATGGCGTCTTCACCCAGATACGGGTTCACCGTCAGTGCGTCCGCATTCCAAACGGGACCGAACGCGGCTTCGGCGTAAGCCGCCGCCGTGCTCGCGATGTCGCCTCGCTTGGCATCGAGAATCGTCACCAACCCGAGTTGCTTGGCGCGTGCCATTATCGAAGCCAAGGCGGCGAAACCGGCGACGCCCGCCTGCTCGAAGAAAGCAGCCTGCGGTTTGACGACGGGGGCGAGATCGGCCACGAGATCGAGGACTTTTAGCCCGAACGCCTCGTAGGCCGCCGCGATTCCTTCGGGGCCGAAGCGGTCGCGGATCGACAGCGGAAGCGACTCCCAACGCGGATCGATCCCCACGCAGAGGGCGTTGCGTTTTCGTCGAATCGACTCGGCCAGACGGTCGGCAAAATGGCTCATGCTGTTGTTGTATTCTGAGATGCGCCGTCCGCAATCAATCTTCGAGTTCGGATGGATCCATCCCCACGGCGGCTTCGTCGGCGAGGCGGTCGAGCGTGCCTTGTACCGCACTCATCCGTTCGGGTCGCTTCAGCGCTTTGAAGCTGAGGCACTGATGAATCAACTCCGTGAGTTCTTTCGGCGTCGCGCGATTGATCTCGTTCGCGGGCAGCAGTTGTTCGTCGAATGTCTCTTCGCTGATCTGCAACCCATCCGCGCTCGCCAGCACCATCGGCGGGAGTTTCAACGTGACGAGGCGATACATCGTCGCGCCGAAATTGTAAATGTCGGTGCGCTCGTTGACGATCTTGTGAATCGCCGTCTCCGGGGCGATGTACTCGGGCGTGCCCTGAAGCCGATCGACGACTTCGCCTTTACACCGTGCGAGTCCGTAATCGATAATCTTGACGTTCATGCCGCGGCCGAGCATGATATTGCTCGGTTTCAAGTCCGCGTGCATCACGCCGTTCTTGTGCATGTGAACCAGCCCCGCCGCCGTCTTCTCGAATACCCGCAATATCCGAGCCATCTTCAGCAGCGGCGTTTGGTCGAGCGTTTTGCCATTGACGTATTCGATCAGCAACTTCGCCTTCTTGACGCGGAACCGCCAATCCGATTCGGTCTCGAACAGATGGACTTTACACAGGTTCGGGTGATTGAGTTTCTTGCCGATCTCGAATTCGTGCTTCGCTTGATCGAGGTACTTTTTGTCTTCCTCGCCGTCGATCGGCACGACCTTTAAGGCATACTCTTTCGCATCGATGGCACGACGGATTCGCAGAATCGTACTGTGCGCACCGGTGCCGAGCGTTTCGAGTACCTGGAACTTGCCAATCTTCTCATCGGACATCGTCGCCACCTCGCCGTATCAGCCGAGAATCGTCGAATAAAACGAATCTTACCCGTAGTAGCGCGCGTCGGCAAACACGAACTGATCGAAAACGAATTTAACGGTACAGTTTCTTCACTCTGCGTGCGATCAACCAGTTCGTTAACTTCGGCGCGAAGCGGTTGAAAAAGATCAATCGTTTCGCTTCGCCGCCGAGTACGACTTCCCGCCGGTTCGAGCGAATTGCTTCGACGATTCGCGATGCGACGTACGACGGTTCCATTCCGGTTTCAAAGGGGATTTTGGCCTTGCCATCGCTGCGCAACAGGTGCTGGTTGAGTTCGCTTTTCGTCAGGCCCGGCACGATGGTAATCATGTCGGTACCGAAGCGGACGAGTTCGCCGCGAAGCGCCTCGCACATGCCGATGAGTGCGAATTTACTCGCGGAATACTCGGACCATGCGGGCATACCGCGACGGGCGCACATCGATGTCACGTTCAACACGAACGGCTGTTGGCCCTTCGTGAGTTCGGGCATGCACAACCGCGTCAGTTCGACGGGGGCGAAGAAGTTCACTTCGAAGACTTTGCGGTTTAACGCTTCGGTCGAAGTTTGAAAATGCCCCCACGCCGACACGCCCGCGTTGTTGACGAGGCCATCGAGGCCGCCCCATTGCCGCACGACGGTTTCGACCAGTCGCTGGCGGTCGGCGGGTTCGGTGACATCGCAATGTACGGCGAGGGCATCTCCGCCGTTGCCGCGAATCGTATTCTCGAGCGCCTTCAGGCGATCGAGATTTCGTGCGGCCAGTATCACTCTTGCACCATTCGCAGCCAGATTCTCGGCAATCGCTCGACCGATGCCACCCGATGCGCCGGTGATAATGATCCGTTGACCCGCAATCGTACGCTTCATAATTTCCCCTATCTTTCGAGTCTATTTTGGTGCGCGACCGGGGAGTTCGGCAAGGCGGGTTGCGAGATCCGAAGGCGTGTTCTGTGCGTATCGGTGCGGTGGTAACGCGCAGAATACGATTGTCGTAATTAACGGAGCGAATACCTTGTAATGAGTGCGGATCGCTCTCACCTCTATCTATCGGAGTCAATCGATGATCGGTTTCGTTGCTTTTCTCGCGCTCGGTGCCACTTTGACGCCGTCGCAAGCCGGTGGTGTTTCGATCCAGTGGAAACTCAAGAAGAACGACGTCTTTTACGTCCAAACAACGGGGAAATCGGAGCAAACAATCAAAATGAATGGAGATACGCAACCGCTCAAGCAAGACGACAAGGCCGTGTATCGATACGAGGTGCAGAAAGCGGCGAAAGAGGGTTACGTACTCGAGCAAACGATTCTCGCGATGAGCTCAAAGAGCAACCCCGATCGGACCGGTGGTGTCGATCAATATGCACAAGTGGTGGGATCCAAATTTACGTTCCAGCTCGGTGCGGATTTCCGCGTCAAGAAGATCGAGGGCGTCGAAGCTCTCCTCGACAAAGTCAGCGGCAAGAACCCGCAAATCAAACAGATAATAAAAGGGACGTGGAATGATGACACATTCAAAGCCCCCGTCGAGCAGCTCTTCCGGTGCGGCACCGATAAGCTGGTCAAACCCGGCGAAAGCTGGAAAAGCGACTATCGCTTTCCCGTTGCCGGAATGGGCGATGTCAATGCGAAACTCACCTACAAAGTCATCGGCATAAAAGGCGACGCATGGGAAGTATCTCACGCGGGCGATCCGAAGTTTTCGGCAATTCCATCCGGGATCATCACCGATGCGAACATCAAAGTCGACAAGTTTGAAGGATCGATGCTTTTCGACACCAAACGGAGTATCCTCAAAGAATCGACGCTCGACATGCATATGTCCGGCACGATGACGATGAATTTTAGCAACGAAAAAGTCAATGCCGTTTTCAAACAGGAACGCACTACCAAAACGGAAGTGTCGTTGACGAACCCAATTGAGAAGTAACGTAGCCGCGAATTCGAGAACGATCGTCGTACACTACCCGCATGATTCCACGCGATGAAATTCTGTCGAACCTCCGCAATCAGGTGGTGGCGGGGAAGCCGATTGTCGGCGGAGGTGCGGGCACGGGCATAACGGCCAAGTGTGCGGAACTCGGCGGCATCGACCTGATTATCATCTACAATTCGGGGCGGTTCCGCATGGCGGGGCGCGGCTCGTTGTCCGGGATGATGCCGTACGGCGATGCGAACCAGATCGTCATGGAGATGGCCCGCGAAGTCTTGCCGATCGTCGAACGGACGCCAGTACTCGCGGGGGTCTGCGGGACCGATCCGTTCCGCATCATGAAGCGGTTTCTCGTCGAGATTAAAAATGCCGGTTTTAGCGGCGTACAGAACTTCCCGACTGTCGGCCTCATCGACGGTCAGTTCCGCCAAAACCTCGAAGAAACCGGCATGGGCTTCGACAAAGAAGTCGAGATGATCGCCTCCGCGCACGATCTCGATTTGCTGACCTGCCCGTACGTCTTCAACGAACGCGAAGCCGAACAAATGGCCGCCGCCGGCGCGGATGTGCTGATCCCACACATGGGACTCACGACGAAAGGCAGCATCGGCGCGAAGACATCGCTGACGCTCGTCGATGCTGCGAATCGGGTGCAAAGCCTGTGCGATGCCGCGAAGCGGGTCAACCCGGAAATTTTAGTGTTATGCCACGGCGGCCCGATCTCCGAACCGTCCGACGTCGAGTACATTTTGGCAAACACCAAAGGCATCGTCGGCTTCTTCGGCGCGAGCAGCATCGAACGCCTGCCCACCGAAATCGCGATCGTGCAATGCGTGAAACAGTTCAAGCAGGTCGGTGCGGGACGATAGACAATATGTAAAGGCAAGACGAGTCGATTGATATTTTAAGATGTGACGAGTTAAAAAAACAAACCGTTCGACCGCCTCTCCCACGGTCGAACGGCCCGTTCTTGCTTTCGCGTATCTTTACATTGCACTCGTCGTGCCAACGCGGGGCGAATCGACGGCGATTGACGCAAGTGCCATGGATGTTTCACTTTGCGAATAGTAAACCCCAAATCGTTCTCCATTGGCCTCTTGCATTCTGCATAAATTCCGTGCAGAGTCCGCACAGAATTTAGGCGGTCCGTGTCGATGCCTCTTTCCCAGATCGTGTGCGATTCCGCACGGAAGGGCTAGACCGCGTCGCGAGTTGCGGACAGAATGGGAACAGAGCGAAACTACAACGGAAGAGGCTGCACGATGTCGCGTTGGAATCTGGCTTGGCTGCTCGGCGTCCCGGCGGCGCTCATGTGTGGAATCGTCTTTGCTTCCAGTGCGCGACCACCGGAGAAGGACTACCAACGCATCCGCACGATCGTCGATGTCCTTGCCGAAGTCGAAGACAAGTACGTCGAAGAACTCACCGAAGACAAGAAACAACGGCTCGTCGAAGATATGATTAACGGCGGGTTACGCCAACTCGACCCGCACTCGCAGTATCTCAACGAAGACGCAGTCAATGCGTTCACTTCGCAAAGCGAGGGCGAGTTCGGCGGCGTTGGCATCATGATTGGCATCGATCCGAAAGATACGTTCCTCACCGTCGATAGCCCGATGGCCGATAGCCCGGCTTATCACGCGGGGATACAGGCCGGCGATGTCATTCTGAAGGTCGAAGACAAAAGCACCGAGAATATGCGGGTCGATGAGGCGCGGAAGTTGATCTCCGGAAAAGCCGGCACGAAAGTGCGTTTGACCATGCACCGTGCGGGCGGGAAAGAACCCGAAGAGATTACGCTGACGCGAGCGAAAATCGAGATGCACGTCATCCAAGGCGTCGCGCGCCTACCCGACGGCATCAGTTGGGATTATTTCGCGGATAAGTCCAACAAGATCGCGCTCATCCGCCTCACGGGCTTTAACGGCCGTACGAGTAAGGAACTGAAACCGGCGCTCGAGCAGATCGAGAAAGACGGCGCGAAGGCACTGATCTTCGACTTGCGCGACAACCCTGGCGGTCTGCTGAACGAAGCCGTCGACGTCTCGGATTTGTTCCTTTCGAGCGGTGTAGTCGTATCCACGAAAGGCCGCACCGATAAAGGGCGATCGTGGTCGGCGAAGGACGATAAATCCCCATACGAACGCCCGAACGAGCGACCGATGGTGGTGCTCATCAATCACGGCAGCGCGAGCGCGAGTGAGATCGTGGCGGCGGCGTTACAAGATAATGCGCGGGCCGCGATCATCGGCGAACGCTCTTACGGTAAAGGCAGCGTACAGAAGATCCTCGACCTGCCCGACCGTAAAACCGCCGTGAAGCTGACGACCGAAGTGTGGCTGACGCCGACGGGCAAGCACATCCACCGTGCCGCCGATGCCAAAGAAAGCGACTCGTGGGGCGTCTACCCCGATGCGGGCCAAGAGGTCAAACTGACCGACGAGCAGTTCAAGCAATATGCCTTAATGCGCAGGTCGTTAGAGTTGATTTCCGGTAAGCCCGGCGTCGCCCCACCGAAACCAGTCGCGGCACCAAAACCGGCCGCCGAGTACAAAGATCCCGTCGTCGAGAAGGCACTCGACCACCTTCGCAAGAAACTTTCCGGCGTCGGCGAAGCCGTGCCCGCAGCACAACCGCAACGGCTCGCAAACGTCGTGGCCACCTAGTTTTCAGAATTTCGTAGCGGAAGTCGTGAGACTTCTGACGCGGTGACTTCCCGCACCCCGAAGTCGCACGACTTCGACTACATCGAGCTTTGTAGCGGAAGTCGTGAGATTTCTGACGCGGTGACTTCCCAAAATCTGACGCGGAAACGTCAAAATACAAACGATCTAATCGTCCACGGCATTGCCGTATGGAGGCACGCTGACATTAATATCGATTGTCGTATTCATGACTCATCAGCTAAATCTACGAAGCCGCAGCCCAATCGGATGTCGATATGCAACCGGAAGCCATCGTTAACATGATCGTTATCGCGTTCGTCTACATTTGCATTGGCGGTCTCATCGGCTCGGTGCTTCTGCGTGCGGCCACGAATTGGGTCGTTGGGGTACAAGTCGATGCCACCACCGCGTTCTTTTGTGTAGTGTTTTCCTACCTGCCAAGAATCGTCGCTGGCTTTGCCCTCATGGCCACTCGCGTATCGAATGACATCCAAGAACAAGTTTCGCTGCTGATGATTCCTTTCGAGTTTTTCGTACTCGTCGCGGTCATTTATTGGCAGCTGAAATTCCGCATTCGTACCTCGCTGAAAATTTCTGCCATGATGTATTTGTTTGGATTCATGTTGTTTCTGTTAGTTTGGGCCATCTTCACGATATTAATATCTGCGATTCGCAACTAAAGTGTCCACGATGGATCGTTCGCACAAGAGTACCACGTATGAAGCTAGGCCTCATCAATTCCGCGTGGGCGCAGGCAGGGCTAGGTACGGCACACGGCATTCGCACGACGAAGCAGATCGGCTTCGATGCGATCGACATTTTTGCCGACCCCCTCGACATTGATGCCCGCGAACGACGGCTCATTCGCACCGAATCGGAAGCGGTCGAGTTGCCGATTGTCAGCGTGGCGTGCGTGGCGGTGGGGTTGATCGATTTCAATCCGTCCGTGCAAAGATTCCACCTCAGGCGGTGCAAGGCGTATCTCGATTTCGCATACGAATTGCAGGCGAAAAACCTACTACTCGTGCTCGGCGAGTACATTTGGGAACGCCAGGTGATTCCCCCCGCGGAGCAGTGGGCCACCGCGATGATGCACCTCAAAACGCTCGGCGATTATGCGGCGAAGCTCGGTTTACAGATCGCGCTCGAACTCGAACCGTTCAAACTCTCGTTACTGAACGACGTCGATAGCATGGTGCGGTGCATCGACGATGTCGGCCACCCGGCGGTGAAGGCGAACATCGACATTTCGCACTTGCAACTCGCGGGCACGAAGCCGGAGGAACTGCGGAAGTTGCGCGACAAAGCAATCCACGTCCACATCAGCGATTGCGACGGGAAGGTTCACGGCGATCTGCCACCGGGGCGAGGCGTCGTCGATTTCGGACCGTACTTGCGGGAAATTCGCGATCTGGGTATCGATGGGGCGATCAGTATCGAACTGGAATACTCTCCGGAGCCGAGCCGCATCACCGAGTGGGTGACCGAAGCGTACACCGCAACGGACCGTTTGATGCAAGGTGCCGGGATTCGCCGCGTATAATTCATACTCGACTGCAAAAAATCCGCACGAACCGAAGACACCACGCCCATGACTCTGCCGACAACCACCGAAGCCGAACGCATCCAATGGGGCCGCCCTGCTGAGACGAAAACCGAGCCGGAGGCGATCCGGTTCCTGCACGGCCCACAGTCGCGGCGCTTCGAGTTGCGCCGGACGTATTCCATCTGCCGGGAACTGATTCGCGGCTTCCGCAAACTGCATTTCGTCGGGCCGTGCGTGACGGTTTTCGGTTCCGCCCGCTTCGACGAAAACCACCGCTACTACGACCAAGCGCGGCTCATCGGCAAGTACCTCGCGGAGAGTGGCTTCACCGTCATGACGGGTGGAGGCCCCGGCATTATGGAGGCCGCCAACCGCGGCGCGAAAGAAGTCAACGGCCGGTCGATCGGCTGCAACATCGTCTTGCCGAAGGAACAAAAGCCGAACCCCTACGTCGATATGTGGGTCGATTTCGAGCACTTCTTCGTGCGCAAATTGATGCTCATCAAGTACAGTTACGCATTCATCGTCTGCCCCGGTGGCTTCGGCACGCTCGACGAACTCTTCGAAGTCGCGACGCTCATTCAAACGGGGAAAGTGCAAGATTTTCCCGTGGCATTAGTCGGCACCGATTACTGGGCACCGCTCATCGAAATGTTGAAGAAGATGGCCGCCGAACGCACCATCGACAGTATGGATCTCGACCGCATTATCGTCGGCGATGACCCCGGCGACATCGTGAGCAAAGTCACCGACATCGGCATGAAGCGCTTCGGCCTCACGTACGGCCCCCAAATCAAACGCCAATGGTGGCTCGGCGAATGGTAAGGGTCCGGCCCAGACTCGTACAATTCTCCGCATGACACCCCCACCGAATCGAACGTACTTTCGCGAACGCTCGACCGCCCCCGGCGAGCACGTTCCCGTGATGTTGCGCGAAGTCCTGGCCGCGCTGAAACCGCAACCGGGGCAACACTACATCGATTGCACGCTCGGTTTTGCCGGTCACTCGGCGGAAATCCTCAGCGCCGTCGGACCGACGGGGCACCTGTACGCCTTCGACTGGGATGCGGACAATCTGCCGAACGCGGAGCCGAAGCTCGCCGCGATCGGGAACCCGTTCACGCTGCACCACAGCAACTTCGCCGGAGTCGCGTCGTTTGGAATTGAACCCGTCGATGGGCTGCTCGCGGACCTCGGCATGTCGAGTATGCAAGTCGACGACTCCGAGCGCGGGTTCTCGTTCATGCGCGATGGCCCGCTCGATATGCGGATGGATCGTTCGCGCGGGAAAACCGCAGCGGACTTGCTGAACGCGATCGCACTCGACGAGTTGGCGACGGCGTTCGTCGAACTCGGCGATGTGCCTGCGGAGGAAGCGGAAAAGATCGCGTTCGCCATCGGTGCGGCACGCAGCAAGAAGCCACTTTCACGGACGATGGAATTACGCGACATCGTGCGGTATTCCGCGCCGGTACGGAGTGTCAGCGGGCCGGGACTGCCACCCGAGCGCAAGCAACTCATGTTGCCGATGACGCGCGTGTTTCAGGCGGTGCGGATCTTAGTGAATCGCGAACTGCCGAACTTGCAGCAACTCTTGCGGGTGATTCCGAGCCTGCTGAAACCGGGCGGCGTGGCGGCGATCATCAGCTTCCACAGCGGCGAAGACCGCCTCGTGAAGGCCGCATTTCGCGATGGTTTGCGTGCGGGAATCTACGACGCGATGGCTCCCGATGCGGAGCGACCGATGGACGATGAGAAGTATGCGAACCCGCGTTCGCGGTCGGCAAAGTTGCGTTGGGCCAGACGAGCCTAGTGCCCACGGACTGTCGTCCGTGGGTTTTCAATTCGCTCGATTTCACTTTTAGGAGATGCGAATCATGTTCACTCGGATTTTCGGCACGGCGACGCTCGCCGTTCTCGTCGCGGCACTGGCGCTCGCGCCGATGTCGGCGCA
>JAYVQG010000161.1:0-28393 GCA_043757025.1 Limnoglobus sp. | reverse complement strand
TGTGCCGTAAAACGAGCGAATGCTGCGAAGTCTCGCCCGCAGCATTACCTGGTAACCCGCAGGTCCGAGAAACTCGAACCCGATGAAAGTAGCTCCCCCGGTAGGATTCGAACCTACGACCCGCCGGTTAACAGCCGGCTGCTCTACCACTGAGCTACAGGGGAATGAACTGCGATTACAGTTCGGAATTTATAGGAGAGAACTGGCCCAGGTGCAAGGGGAGTCGCACAATAGGTGTTCGGAAACACTCAACGGGAGCTCATTCATGCGACTTGCTACTGTTCTCACTCCACATGGGCCGCGTGCGGTCATCGTTGTCGGCGATCATTACGTCGATCTCCATGCGACCGATCCAGGCCTGCCGACTTGCGTTAAACAGTTGCTGGCGGCTTCCTCGAGCGTCAAAGCGGCTGCGGCTGCGACCGTCGCCTCGCCGAATGCGGTGAAGTATGCGGCGAATTCGGTGAAACTTCTTCCGCCGATTCCGCATCCGGGCAAGATCCTTTGCATCGGGTTGAACTACCGCGATCATGCGATCGAAGGCGGGAAGGCGATCCCGACCGAGCCGGTGGTCTTCGGTAAGTTCATCAATACGCTCATCGGCCAAGGTGACCCGATCCTGCTGCCGAAAGTCGCGGAAAAGGTCGATTACGAAGCCGAGTTGGTGATCGTGATCGGCAAAACGGGCAAGCATATTCCCAACGACGAACGCGCGTTCGATTACGTTGGCGGGTACACGTGCGGGCACGATGTCTCGGCACGCGACTGGCAGTTTCGCGGCGAGGAAAAGCAGTGGATGATCGGCAAGACGTTCGACACGTTTGCCCCCATCGGGCCGGTGATCGTGACGGCGGACGAAAAGCTCGACCCGCACAATCTGCGAATTCAACTGCGGCTGAACGGCCAGACGATGCAAAATTCCTCGACGAAGGAATTCATCTTCGGCGTACCCGCGATGCTGTCGTTCTTGTCGCAGGTGATTACGCTCGAACCGGGCGACCTGATCTTCACGGGTACGCCACCGGGTGTCGGGATCAGCCGCAAACCGCAGGTGTTGTTAAAAGCGGGCGATGTGGTGGAAGTCGAAATTGAAGGCATCGGCACGCTGAAGAATCCGGTTGTGGCCGAGTAGTCGGTTCGCAATTCCGAACGGAACGGTTGCGGTAGGGCGGTCATTTAGAGTAATATTGACTCTTCACCCCGCCTGCCCTCCGTTCGGGAGGTCTGTTTTGAAACGGATCTCGTTTAATTGCCTGCTAATCTCTGCATCGTTGCTATCGCGTGCTTCGGCGGCAGAGCACGTCGATTACGTCAAAGAGATCAAATCACTGTTGCAGGAACGTTGCTTCGCCTGCCACGGAGTGCTTGCACAGAAGGGTAAATTGCGGCTCGACAGCGGGCTGCACATTTTTACGGGTGGTAAAACTGGACCTGCGATTGTGGCGAAACAAGCAGCAAACAGCTTGCTACTCGAGCGAGTGTCGGCGAAAGACGATGACGTGCGGATGCCCCCCGAAGGCTTACCTTTAACAGTCGAGCAGATAGCGAAACTGCGGCTCTGGATCGAACAAGGTGCGACATTTCCACTCGATGACAAGCCGGAAACGGACTCGCGCGATCATTGGTCGTTTCGCAGTCCCGTGCGGCCCGCCGTTCCCAAATCGAAGTCGACGAACCCGATCGATGCCTTTGTGGAATCGCAGTGGACCCAGCGAGGTTTGACACCCGTTCCTGAAACCAACCAGCGGCTGCTACTCCGGCGGATATATCTCGATTTGACCGGGTTACCGCCGACGTCGGAGGAGATTGAATCGTTCGTGAACGATCGTTCGCCGAATGCTTATGAGGAACTCGCGGACAAGCTGTTGTCATCGCCGCAATACGGCGAACGCTGGGGGCGTCACTTCCTGGACATCTGGCGATACTCCGATTGGTGGGGCCTGGGTACCGAGGTGCGAAATAGCCAGAAACACATTTGGCACTGGCGCGATTGGGCGATCGAGTCGATGAACGCGGACTTGCCTTACGACGAGATGATTCGGCAAATGCTGGCGGCGGATGAGCTTTATCCCACGGATGCGTCGAAACTGCGTGCGAGTGGCTTTCTCGCGCGGCAATACTTCAAATTCAGCCGAAACTCGTGGCTCGACGAAACGGTCGAACACACGTCGAAGGCGTTCCTCGGTCTCACGTACAACTGCGCGAAGTGCCACGATCATAAGTACGACCCGATTCGCCAGGACGATTATTACCGACTGCGTGCGTTCTTCGAGCCGTATCAGGTGCGTACCGACATGGTGGCGGGCGTCGGCGATTTTGAACGCGATGGCATCCCTCGGGCGTTCGACTGCAACGCGAACGCTCCCACGTATTTGTTCGTTCGTGGCGACGACAAACAACCGCGTACCGATAAACCGCTTTCGCCCGGAGTGCCGACGTTTTTGTCGCTGAAATTGCCGATGATTCGCGAAGTAAAACTCCCTCAAGTCGCGTATCAGCCGGGGTTACGTCCCCTAATCATGGCAACGTATCGGCAGGCGGCTAACGAGAAAGTCCGCATTGCGGAAGAGGCACTTTCTTCAAATACGAAGTCCACTACACCCGAGAAAGTGGCGATTACGCAAAAAACTTTGGCCGTGGCGATTGCCGAACGGACTTCGCTCGAATCGCGTCTTCATGCGGATGCGGCGACCGATGACAAAGCGCGGTCGATGGTTGCGGTACGCGATGAGAAACTCGTTGCCGTTGCGAATGCGGAACTGGAACTGGACAAATTACTCGCGAAACCGATGGAGCGTAAGCCGATCGATCCGAAGCGAGTTGTGGCTCAAATCGCGTTGGCAAACGCGCGACGAGCGGTCGAACAGCCGAGTGACAAATACACGCCCGTGCGAGGCGCACTCAAGACGCTCGAATCGAATCTCGAATCGGAAGCGTCGCGAAACAAACCGTTCCCGCAGACCAGCACCGGTCGTCGCACCGCACTCGCTTCATGGATTACGGACAAAGCCAATCCGCTCACCGCGCGGGTGGCAGTCAACCACATTTGGCTTCGGCATTTCGGTAAACCGCTCGTGCCATCGGTCTTCGATTTCGGACGGAAAGGCTTGGCACCGAGCCATCCGGAACTGCTCGATTGGCTCGCAGTCGAGTTCGTCGAACGCGGTTGGTCGATGAAGCACATCCACCGATTGATCGTGACAACCCGGGTGTATCGCCTGAGTTCATCGACCGCTGGGGCGAACATTGCCAACCGGCGAATCGACCCCGAGAACCGTTACCTATGGTTCCGAAACCCGATGCGGATGGATGCGAATACCGTACGCGATAGTTTGTTAAAACTGAATGGCGAACTCGATTCGACACGCGGCGGCGTAGCGGTACCACCCACTCAACAATCGACGTCCAAACGCCGTAGTGTCTACTTTTTCCAATCGCACAACGAACACGACAAGTTTTTATCGCTGTTCGACGATGCCAATGTCCTGGAGTGCTACCGACGCACCGATAGCATCGTTCCTCAACAGGCGTTGGCACTCGCAAATAGCCAGTTCGCCATGCACACAGCCGAGAAAATCGCGAGTCAAATGGCAAAGATCGGCGATGAAAAGACTTTTATTCGAGATGCGTTTGAACGACTCCTCGGTGCGTCGCCCACTGCGGAAGAACTCGCCGTTTGCACAATGGCGTTGGCAGCATTTCGAGAAACGACCATCGGTACTGAAGCCGCGAAAATCGCCCGTGCACGGTTGAACCTGATTCATGCGCTGCTCAACCACAACGACTTTGTAACTATCCGGTAGACGATTCTTCGTAGCGGAAGTCGCGAGACTTCTGACGCAGAACCATCGAAATCTCAAGACATCGCTTACAGGAAATAATGCTGCCACCCCATTCGTGTTCGTGCGATTGGGGATGCGAAGCGAACGCCTACAATTCTTTGCGTATCGACGTGACAATGTGTTGAGAAACTATTTATGATGATCCCCAAGCTCTCCCTCGTCGTGCTCGTTGGCCCCAGTGGTTCGGGGAAGAGTACGTTCGCACGCAAGCATTTCTTGCCGACGGAGGTTCTCTCGTCGGATGTGTGCCGGGGGCTGATCAGCGATGATGAAAACAATCAGGCAGTCACAAATGAGGCGTTCCAACTCCTGCATTCGATCGTGGCACAACGGCTCGCGCTCGGGCGGCTGACGGTTGTCGATGCCACGAATGTGCAGGCCGAGGCGCGTGGCCCGCTCGTGGCATTAGCGCGAAAGTATCACTGCCTGCCCGTTGCCATCGTGCTGAACCTGCCCGAAGAGATTTGCCACGAACGAAACCGTCAGCGCGAAGGCCGCACGTTCGGTTCGCACGTGATTCGCAACCAGCGATCCCAACTGCGACGCTCGCTGAAAGGGCTGAAGCGAGAGGGATTTTCGCACATATTCCGACTCGAAACACCCGACGAAGTCGATGCCGCAACGATCCAACGGGTGCCATTGTGGAACGACCGCACCAACGAACACGGCCCCTTCGACATCATCGGCGACATCCACGGCTGCGCCGATGAACTCGAACAACTGCTGGAAGAACTAGGCTACATCAAAACGATGAAAGATGACGCAGACACACTTTGGTTTCATCCTTTCACCTACGTGCATCCTGCGGGTCGGAAGGCGGTGTTCGTTGGCGATCTTGTGGATCGTGGGCCGCGGGTGCTCGACACGTTGCGGATCGTTCGGAACATGGTTGTCGAAGGTTCGGGTATCTGCGTGCCCGGCAATCACGACATGAAGTTACTGAAGAAGTTGAACGGTCGCGATGTGCAAATCACGCACGGCCTCGCCGAGACACTCGCCGAGATCGACGCACTTCCCGATGCGATTCGACCCGCGTTCACGAAGTCGCTGGCAACATTCCTCGACGGGCTGATTAGCCATTATGTGCTCGACGATGGCAAGCTGGTCGTTGCTCATGCGGGCATGAAAGCCGAGATGCAAGGGCGTGGATCGGGCAGAGTGCGCGACTTCGCGCTGTACGGCGAAACGACGGGCGAGACCGACGAATTCGGCCTGCCCGTGCGTTACAACTGGGCGGCCGAGTACCGAGGCACGGCAACCGTCGTTTATGGCCACACGCCCGTGCCCGAAGCGGAGTGGTTGAACCGCACGGTGAACGTCGACACCGGTTGCGTCTACGGCGGCAAGCTGACCGCGATGCGTTACCCGGAACGCGAATTCGTCTCCGTTCCAGCGGCCCGAACGTACTGCGAGCCGATGCGACCATTCCTGCCGGATCCCGTGAGCACGATCGGGCCGACGCTCCAGCAAATCGACGACGACGTGCTCGATGCCGCAGATGTGTTGGGCAAGCGGATCGTCTCGACGCGGTTGCGTGGCAACGTCACGATTCGCGAAGCCCACGCCACGGCAGCGCTCGAAGTAATGAGCCGGTTCGCGGCGAATCCGAAGTGGCTGATCTACCTGCCGCCGACGATGTCCCCGTGCGAAACGAGCCAGGAACCGGGGTTGCTCGAACACCCCGCCGAGGCATTTGCGTACTTTCGCAACCAGGGTGCCACGCAAGTCATTTGCGAAGAAAAGCACATGGGTTCGCGCGCCGTCGTGGTCGTGTGCAAAGACGAACAGGCCGCGCGCGAGCGCTTCGGCGTGCTCGAAGGCGAAGTCGGCGTCATCACCACCCGCACCGGCCGACGCTTCTTCAACGATGCCATTCTGGAAGCGCTATTCCTCGAACGGGTCCGCGCGGCACTGACCGCAGCGGACATCTGGACGACGCTCGATACGACGTGGGTTTGTCTCGATTGCGAACTGCTGCCGTGGTCGGCGAAGGCGCAGGAACTACTGAAAAACCAGTACGCTGCCGTCGGGGCTGCCGGGCGGGCGGCGATACCGAAGGCGGTTGCATCATTGGCAATTGCCACCGAACGGCTGAGTGGCGAAGAGCGCGTCAAAGCCGAACGGGCGATGGCGGAATCGCAAGGGAAGGAACAGCACATCGATCAGTTCGTGGCGGCGTACCGGCAATACTGCTGGCCGGTGAATTCGCTAACGGATTTGAAACTCGCGCCGTTCCATTTGCTCGCATCCGAGGGGCACGTTCACACCGACAAAAACCACATCTGGCACATGGACACGCTGGCAACAGTCTGCCGAGCGGACCCCGAACTTCTGTTGGCGACATCGTACAAACTCGTCGATCCGAACGACGCGACGAGTGTTGCCGCCGGAACCGAATGGTGGACCGAACTCACCGGGCGTGGCGGCGAAGGAATGGTGGTGAAGCCGCTCGATTTTATTCTCCGTGGCAAACGTGGCCTGGTGCAACCGGCGGTGAAGTGCCGGGGCCGCGAGTACTTGCGGATCATTTACGGCCCGGATTATACCGTCGAAGAAAACCTGTCGCGGTTGCGCCATCGCGGGCTGAGCCACAAGCGTTCGCTGGCGCTCGGCGAGTTCGCGCTCGGCATCGAAAGCCTCGAACGGTTCGTTCGCCGCGAACCATTGCGGCGCGTTCACGAGTGCGTCTTCGGCGTACTCGCACTGGAAAGCGAGCCGGTCGATCCGCGGCTTTAACATACAAATCAACTACGATGTCGCCTCGTCGTATTCCGCGCGTGCTTCCGTGCGGTGTCTTCGTCTTCGCGTCGAAAGTCGCGATGAATTTTCAGAGCGAACAGTCCGCCCAAGACTGCGACCACAGCTAAGATCGTCCAAATCGCGACCGATTGCGTCGTGGTTAAGTTGACGAACCAGCTGGCGACGAACAGACTACGCATCGGAAATCTCCTGCAATTGTGCGACAGCACTCCCACATACTATCCGGTTACCCTCAAAAGCCCACGCACGATCGTGCGTGGGCTTTCCATCGCGTTTGTCTGTATGATGTTGCTAACCGCTGACTGTTCCCTTTTTACGATGAGGCTCCGACATGATCCGTCGCGCAGCACTGTTCCTATTCGCCGCCGTGGCTGTCTCGTTGCAATCGGTCGATACTTCGGCACAACCGAAGCCGGGCATCCCGCCCGTGCCGCCGCCGCAGTACCCGACGTTGACGACACCCGCGAGCCTCGGGGCAAAGCTCGGCGCGACGACCGAATTGATATTGATCGGCACGAACTTAACCGATGCCGTTGCGGTGTTGATCGGCGCGGATGGTGTGAAGGCGACGATTGCCGATGGCCAGAAAGATGCGACGAAGCTGAAAATCAAGCTCGAAGTACCCGCGACGCTTTCCGTGGGCACATACCCAGTGCGCGTGGCGACGAAGTACGGCATCAGCAACTTTCGCCCAATCAGCATCGACGACTTACCCGAGATCGCGAAAAAGGAAGGCAACAGCAAGAAGGACACCGCCCAAGTCGTGCCGGTGCCGTGCGTGGTGACGGGCAGTGCCAACCCCGATACCAGCGATTTCTACAAAGTGAACGTGGCCGCCGGACAACGGTTGGCGGTCGAAGTACTCGGACGACGGATCGGTTCGCAACTCGACCCGGTGATCTTGTTGCACGATGCCAAAACGGTTCGCGAAATGCCGGGGCTGTTCGCCGACGACACGCCGGGGCTTCAGTCCGATGCCCGCGTCACGCACACGTTCAAAGTGGCCGCCGAAATCCTGATCGAAGTTCGCGACACCACCTACCGCGGCGGTGTGGACTTCAGTTACCGCCTGCGAATCGGCGACTTCCCCGGCGCGACGACGGCTTACCCGCTCGCCGTCGAACGCGGCAAGTCGGCCGCAATCGGCTTCACGGGTCCGAACGTCGATGGTGCGAAACCGGTGACGGTGAAGGGTGCGGGTTCGGGCATGCTCGCATCGCCGAAGCGCGAGGGCGGCGTAGCCGGATGGCCGGTATCGGTCGGCGTCAGCGATTTCTCCGAAGCGATGGAAGTCGAGCCGAACAACGAAATCGCCAAGGCGAACAAACTGCCCGTACCCGGTGGCATTTCCGGCAGATTCGAGACGAAGAGCGATGTCGATTTCTATTCCATCGCTGGTAAGAAAGGGCAGAAGCTCGAAATCGTCGCGAATGCGTTCGAGTACAACTCGCCTGCCGAAGTGTACTTGAAAGTCGTCGATGCGAAGGGGGCCGAACTCGCGAAATCGAACCCGGCGCAGGCGAACGCTCGAATCGAGTTCACACCGGCAGCCGATGGCGAGTTCTTCATCTCGGCGGAACATCTGAACTATCTTTACGGGCCGAACGAGGTTTACCACCTCTCGGTGAAACCGGCGATGGCGGACTTTGCCATCGCGCTCGGCCTCGATCGCGTCGATGTCTCCGCGACCGGCGGATCGTTGCCGGTAACGGGTCTGACCAAGCTCAACGGCTTCAATTTGCCGATCGAACTCGTCGTTGTGTCGGATGCCATAGCGGGGAAACTGACCCTCGCAGCGGCTGCGAACCCGCTGCCGACGGCGGTGCTTACGATCCCGTTGACTCTGAAACCGAGCGTCAAACCGGGTGCGTATTCGTTCCGCGTGGAAGCCACCGCGAAGGTCGATGGCAAAGACGTCGTTCACCTGGCAACGGTGACAGACATCGTGAAAGCGAGCTTGGGCGCGATCCCGAACCCGCCCCCCGAACTGCTGACGCAACTCGCGGTCGCGGTCGTCGACAAACCGTTGTTCGCACTGTCGATCGCGTTCGAGAAACCCGAGGTGCTGAAAGGTGCCGCACTCAAGGGCAAGGTGATAGTGAAGCGTGCGGAAGGCTTCAGCGAGGAGATCGTCCTCGTCGCTAACGGCCTGCCGGCGAACGTGACGGCAAAGGTGAAGCCGATTCTGAAGGGGACCAACGAAGTCGAAATCGAAGTGAACCCCGTCGCGGCGGCGGCAGTCGGCCCGGTGACGCTCACCGTTCGCGCGACCGCAAAAGCCTCCGGTCGCGACTTTGCGTACGACAGTAGCGGCGCGACGTTCGCGATCACCGAACCGAAGAAGCCCGAACCGAAGAAGGAAGAGCCGAAGAAAAAGTAAGGGGTTGCGATGCGTGAAGCAGCCATACGGTTGATCGATCGCGACGATGGCATCGCCGTCGTCGCGATCGATCAACCGAATCGACGTGCGAATGTTCTCACGCTCGATTTGTGGAAGGAACTCGACGCGGCAATCGATTCGATCCCCGAAAATTCACGCGGTTTGTTGCTGACGAGTACGAAGCCGGGAAGTTTCATCGCCGGTGCGGATTTGCGGTTGCTCGGACGCGCGACATTCAACGACCCTGGGATTCGCGAAGTCATTTCTTTCGGTCTGCGCGTTATCGAAAAACTCGAAGCGTTGCCGTTCCCGACGTGTGCGGTCCTGGATGGGTCTGCCATCGGTGGCGGGTTGGAAGTTGCGCTCGCTTGCGATGTTCGCGTGGCCAGTTCGGGTGCCACGATGGGCCTGCCCGAAGTCGCGCTCGGCCTGATCCCCGGCTGGGGCGGCACGCAACGGCTCCCGCGAATCATCGGCTGGTCCGCCGCAATCGCGTTACTTCAGTCGGGCACGATCATCACCGCCGAGCGCGCGTTGGAAATCGGCCTACTGAGCGGAGTGTTCGACGCGGATCTGTTATCGGATGGAGCAATTCGCACTTTGCCATTCGATCGCGGTCTGGCGTCACGCGCGAAGAAACAACGACCGATTCCCACGAGTGAAATTGGGGTGTTTCACCCAACGAACGCCCTCAGTGAGGTCGCATTCGCCGGCGCGACGTTACCGCTTCATGAAGCGATTCGACTCGAAACCGAAGCGTTCTTCCGCCTCGTGGGCAGCGAGGAATCGAAGCAAAAGATCGGCGATTTTTTCGCGAAGCCACGCTGACCCGACAGCCCAAGGAAGGTCGTATCGGGGCGTTCGCATCATCATGCTGCCGCGCTGTTGCGTGGGCGCGGCTGTTGCATTTGCTCTTGATCCGCCAAGAAGTTATCGAGCATCTCGGCTTGTTGCGAGAGCACCCATTGCACTTGTCGATCGCGGGCCATCGTCTTGGCTTCGAGGCTGGCGATTCGCTCGCTGAGTTCCTTTTGCATGTCGCGAATCTGCCGCAGCGCGGGCTGCTGATTGATCTCCAGTTGCGTGTGAATCGACTGCACGACGGCGGCCAGTTCGGCGGTTTGGTTCGTCATTAACCGCACGGTTCGCGGCATCACGACGGTATGCTTCATCAACCGTAACCCGCGACCGAGGCCGGGCGTGGACAGTATCTTCGTTCGGGCCTTTTTCGCGATACTACGCAGCCGTTGCTTCATGCTGATCCGCACCACGGTGACCGCAACGACGGGTGTGGGCAGCACGACTTGCGGCAAAGTCGGCGGGGCGATGAAGTCCGCGAACCAGGTGGTATCGGCGTTGCGAATGCGGGCTTCGTTGCAGTAAAGCAACGATTCGATAATGTCGCGACGGCTGCATCCGCGATCGAGTTGGGCGGTGTGCCACTGCAAGCCGACGGCATCGGCAGGGCGACGCAGAATCAGATCGTACAGCCCGCGAATGAACTCTTCGTTCGTCCGGTGCCAAATGCGATTGAGTTCCACGACCATATCGACGCCCGTACGGAACTGCTTTGAAAGCAGTTCGCGGGCCGCTTCGCGGGCCATCGGCTCGGGCACTTTCGACACTTCCGCAATCAGCGAAATGAGGCGTTCCTTGACGGCGTTCGGCTCGCTCGAACGTCCGGGGCCTTTTGCCTTCCACTGGTCGGCAATGCCGCGATAGCACGCGATCGTGTTTGCGACCATCACATCGGTCGAAAATCGTTCCTCGTAGCGTTCGCGAGAACGAAGCCCGAACTGTTCGCGGAGTTCTGCCGAACTCAGCAACTTGCGGAATGCCTCGGCGAACGACTCGGGATCTTGCGATTCCGCGAGGTAACCGTTCTCGCCATCGACGACGATTTCGACCATGCCACCGACGCGGCTGGCGACGACGGGCTTGCCGAACATCATGCCTTCGGTCAGCACGAGACCGAACGATTCGTACCGCGACGGCAGCACGACGATGTCCGAATCCGCATAGTTTTGCATCAACTCGTCGTCGGTCGCTTCCCCGGCAAAGACGATACGCGAAGCGAGGTCGGGCCTCGTCGCCATCATCGTTTCGTGCGATGACATCGCGTTGTCGTTCCCCGACGGATTGTACTTGCCTACGAGGACCAGTTCCGCATTCGGGAACTCGGGAAGTACGCGATACGCCGCCTGCAACAGCACGTCGATTCCCTTGCGGGTTTCGATGCGACCGACGAACAAGATCCGCGTTCGGCCGTTCGTGGAACGCTGCCGTGGGAACTGATCGCGCACATCGCGTGTACCGATGTGGACGACGTGTTCGGCGGCCTTCGTGGTGCCGAAATCTGCCCGTGCCTTTTCCAAAATGGCATGGCTGATCGCGTGGATATTCTGCGACCGCTGCACCGTAGCCGTTTCGAGCGCGATCATGTCGCGAACGAGTGCGGGGTCCGAGTTCGTGCCGCCGAGTTCGGCGATCGTCTTCATCGACGTTTGCAGTGCGAGCACGGTGGGCCAGCGATCGTCGAGTTGTGCGATGGCCCCTTCGCAAAGCCAAATCGGCCCCGTGACCACATCTAATCCGTGGAGGTCGTGAATCCGGCTGATCTCGTGGTAGACGTTGGCCACGTGAGTGTAATTGTGGCAGAGTGGCATCGTCCGCAGGTCGTCGCCCTTCGGTGCGGAGTCGGGCAGGCGGTGCATCCAGACACCATCTTCAAAGTCCACCGTGTGCTTGCCGCTCTCCGAGTGCGTGATGACGTGAATCTGATGGCCTTGCGCAGCGAAACCCTTCGCGAGATCGCACATGAACCGGCCGACGCCACCACAACCTGGCGGATATTCGCGGGTAACGAAGCCGACTTTCATCCGGCCACCGGCGGGCGTTAAGATCGGATACGCAAGAAATTCTTCGTGCTTCGCGGCAGGCAGATGGCGAATCGGCCGTGGCTTCGTCAGACCCTGACGCACGCCGATGTCCATTGCGCGTTCGGTGCGGCGCAAATAATGTTCGAGTTGCACGGCAGTCAATCGACCGGCATCGAAGTTCGCGCGGCCGCCCGCTTTCACGATGCCAACGTACCGCGTAATTTCCTCGAACACCTCGCTCTGCGGGCGCGTCTTCGAGCCGTTCCGCACGGCAAATGTGCAGTGGTTCTTAACCGTGCTAAATGGATCGAAGACCACTCGCTTTTGGTCGCGAATGTGGCTCGGCAAGTATTTGTGGTGAACCGCAGCATGGGCGAGTGGCACCATCTGGTAGCCGGCGTCGATCGCCCGCATACAAACTTCGACTTCATCGAGGTAGTATTCGATTTCCTCGTTGAAGCCACCGATTTCCACGAGGACATCGCGGCGGTAACTGCAGTTCGTGCCTTGCAAGTAAACGAACGGATCGGCACCCGGACGGTTATTCGCATCGAACGGCGGTTTGATGTCGAACCGCGTCGTCGCGATTCGCGAACAAACCGAATAGAGGTACTGGTAGGAAACGCCAGTGTGGTCGTAGACGATGCCGCCGACGCCGCCAATATCGGGCGAATCGTAGGCTTTGACGAGGCCCGCAATCCAATCGGGTTCGGGAATCGCGTCGTCGTCGATGAAGGCAACGATGTCCCCAGAAGCGTGGGCAATGCCGATGTTCCGGGACTTCGAGAGGTGCGCTTCGGGGCACGAATAGGCGCGAACGGAATCGGAAAATTCCGCGATGACATCGTCCGATTCGTCGGTGCTCGGCCCGTTCACCACAACGACTTCAAAGTCGCTGTAGGTCTGGTAAGCAAACGAAGCGAGTGTGTTCCGCAGGCTGTTCCCGCGATTGTATGTGTTGATAACAACGCTAACACGCATAGCCGGTGGCTCCTGCCGGGGGGCCGCCACGTGACGGGCGGACGGTGGGGTCGTGTAAGGCATTCCCCAGAGGATAATCGGCACATTCGATGCGAAACTTCGCACGCAAATCGTCTAAAGCCCCGAAAGGTGTAAAAACCCGCACATCGCCCGAACTTGAATTATTATGGAAGCCAGAAAAGCGACCGCAAGCTACGCACATTACCACAAAAGCCCACGGACGATTTCCCGTGGGCGTTGAGATCGATCTTAAAATCCACGCGATTCGAGGTGGCGTCGCCAGTTCCAGCGGGTGCTGAAGAACTCCTTCGCCGCCATGTAACCGCGTGCGTAGAGTTGATCTTTCACGTCGTTCGATAGGCCGAATTGCGTCGCGGTTACGGGCAATCCCGTCAGATCGATTTCGATCGCCCGGCCTTGTTGTCGCTGGCTGAGGTAGCGTCGGTCGCGGGCCACCATCGTCGTCTTCATCATTGCACCGAGCAAATCGGTTGCGGTTTCGATCGGGGCGGGTTGGGCATCGGCGCGGTCGATGAGGCGGAAGCCGAAAGTCGGCCACGCGGGTGGTTTACCTGGCGTATCGTCGTCGTACAACCACAACGGGAAGTTGCTGAGAATGCCGCCGTCGACGATGTGGCTGCGTCCCTCTGTCGGGTGATCGAGCGTGCCCGGCTCGAAAAAGAACGGGATGCTCATCGATAACCGCACCGCTTCCGCCACCGAGAATTGCCGTTGGCGCGGCGTCAGCGGCGCTCGATACTCGGGGCGAGCTACCATCGCGCCGCCTAGGCTCGTTCGCACCGTGGTTTCCAGGTCGTCCGGCAAGACTTTCATCTCGCCGCGAGTGACATCGGACACCACGACTTTCAACTGACGATCGTTAACAGTACGGCTACGGTCCCAAATGTCGCCGAAGGTCGGCTTGCCCACCCATTTCAGGATTTCGTCCATCCAGGCGCGGAACGGTTCCGACGAATACTGACCGAGTTGGCCGGTCATTGCCAGGTTCGTCAGCAATAGCACGGGGTGCGACAGGTCGTCGCTGGGGTCGCCGTTGAACGTCAAACGGCTGGTTTTTTGCGTCAAGAACTGCATGTAATCGAGCCGCCCGATGATCGATTCGAGTTGATCGATGTTCATATCGGTGGCGAGCAACGTGGCGGTAATCGCACCGGCGGATGTCCCGGCCAGCGCGTGCCACTTCATGCCGATTTCGTGGCAAACTCGCACCGCACCCAGGAATGCCGTGCCCAAAACGCCACCACCCTCGAACACCGCATCGGCATCGAACAACCCCGTCGCATCGCGTGCCAACGGCGTCATCGCCGCTTCGATCCGTGCCCGTTCGCTCGGGTTGATCGACAAGTTCCACTTGCGGCGGGTTTCCGCCGGATTCCAAAGCGTCATCGCGTTTCCTTCTTGACGTCGATTCGTAACGTCCAAATTCAGCCGCCCGTGTGGTATTCCCACAGATTACACGCGAGGCTACCGTTGTAGAATGGCGTGCGGCGCTCCACGGGTAGACCCACGTTTCGCGCGAGCATGTCGTTCGACGTGAACACCAACAGCCGCCAGCCGGGCCAGTTTCTTCCGGCGGCTTCACCGATCATTTGGTAGTCGCGAATCAGTTCGCTTTCGTCGCCGATCCGTTCGCCGTAGGGCGGATTGCAGATGAGAATACCCGGCGGGCCTTCGGGTGGACGGGTTTCGTTTAAGTCCAAACGGTGGAACGGCACGATCCCGCCGACACCGGCCGTCTTCGCGTTATTGATTGCAAAATCGACGACGTCGCGGCGAATATCGCTGCCGATAATCGTCGTCGGGCAGACGGTCGCAACCTTGTCGCGGGCATCGTCGCGGATGGCGTTCCACAATTGCCGGTCGAAACTCGGCCAGCCCATGAAGCCGAACCATTTGCGAGTCAAACCGGGCGGGCGGTGCGTGGCGATCCATGCCGCCTCGATCGGGAACGTGCCCGAGCCGCACATGAAATCGACGAGCGGGACATCGCCGAACCAACCCGTTGATAGCAGCAACCCCGCTGCCAGTGCCTCGTTCAACGGTGCCCGCGTCAGCGCTGGTCGGTAGCCGCGTTTGTGTAAGGAATTCCAAGACGTATCGAGGCTTAAAATGCCTTTGTTCCGCGAGATATGCAGGTTGATACCGATCATCGGCGTTTCGGTGTCGACGCTCGGCCGACGCCCGGCGAGTTCGCGAAATTGATCGCAGATGCCGTCTTTCACCCGTCGTGCTGCATACTGCGAATGCGTAATCAGCGAATCGCGAACGTTACTATCGACGGCCAATGTGTGGTCGGGCGACATGAAATCCGGCCAGTGCAACGAACGCACCGCATCGTAAAGTTCATCGGTCGAACGCACGGGGAATTCGAGGATCGGCTGCAACACACGCACCGCCGTGCGCAACCACAAATTCGCCCGATAGAGCAGATCGATTTCCCCGGAAAACGAGACGCCACCGCGACCTTTGGTGATGTCGGCGGCATGGAGGGTTTCGAGTTCCCAGGCGAGGATCGGCTCGAGGCCGCGAGCGCACGTGGCGAAAAAACGCGGCATGGGAAACGATCAACCTTTCGCAGCCAGGAAGCCGACCGCAACGACGGCAGTTAACGCCAAGACGATGGCCAACAAAATCAGGCGTTGGATGTACCAAACTTCGACCGCCTTGCCGAGCGGCGCACGCATGAGCGCCATGTGCAGCCCCGTCGCGATCGTTAAATCGAGCGGCAATGCCAGGAAGAAACTCACGATGCGGGCTTCCCACAGAGGGTAACCCGCACTTTCGTAGACGTGTTGCAGCACGGCAACCAGAATCGCTTCGACGATCGTCCAGACGATCCACGAGACGATGACGATTCCTGCCGCAGCAGGGAAGCGCGGTCGCTCGACGCCGCACCATCGACACGCCATCATGAAGATGAACACGGCGAACGCAAGCAGCGCGAACAGCATCGCGCCGATGCACACGAGACCGATCAGTATCGCCATAGAATCTCGTCGCTCAGGTGGCTTCAGTGGGTACGGGGAAATGCTCGCACAGTTCGCGGACACTTCCACGAACGCGGGAGATCAAATCATCGTCGGCCGGCTTCGCGAGAACGTCCGTAATCCAGCGAGCAATCTGCTTCATCTCCGGTTCTTTCATGCCTCGTGTCGTCAGCGCGGGCGTGCCGATGCGGATACCCGACGGGTCCATCGGTTTACGCGGGTCGTACGGGATCATGTTCTTGTTGACCGTGATGCCCGCCGCATCGAGTGCGGCCTCGGCTTGCTTGCCGCCGATGCCCGCTTTGGTGAACACGTCGATCAACATCAGGTGGTTGTCCGTACCCCCGGAGACGATCGGGAAGCCGTGCTTCATGAGATCTTCGGCGAGGTACTTCGCGTTGTCGACCACTTGCTGAATGTAGTCGCGGAACGCAGGCCGAAGCGCTTCGCCGAAGGCGACGGCTTTCGCGGCGATCACGTGCATCAGCGGGCCACCCTGAATGCCGGGGAACACCGCCGAGTCAATTTTCTGTGCCCATTCGGGTTTACACAAAATCAGGCCGCCGCGTGGGCCACGTAGCGTTTTGTGCGTGGTCGATGTCGTGAAGTCCGCGAATGGCACGGGGTCCGGGTGCAGTTTCGCCGCCACCAAGCCCGCGATGTGCGCCATATCGACCATGAACAGTGCGCCGACTTCCTTGCTGATCTCGGCGAATTTCGCGAAGTCGATGATACGCGAATACGCGCTGGCACCCGCGATAATCAGCTTCGGCTTGTGTTCGCGGGCTTGTTTCGCGAGTTGATCGTAGTCGATGCGGTGCGTGTCGGGGGTCACGCCGTAGCTGACGACCTTGAAGTATTTGCCGGAGAAGTTCAACTTCATGCCGTGCGTCAGGTGGCCGCCGTGGGCGAGGTCGAGACCGAGAATCGTATCGCCCGGCTGAAGGCACGCCAAGAACACCGACATGTTCGCCTGTGCCCCCGAGTGCGGTTGCACGTTCGCATGTTCGGCAGCGAACAGCTTCTTGAGCCGATCGAGCGCGATCCGCTCGGCGACATCGACGAATTCGCAGCCGCCGTAGTAGCGTTTGCCGGGGTAACCCTCTGCGTATTTATTCGTCAGCACCGTACCCTGCGCGGCCATCACCGCAGGGCTGGCGTAGTTTTCGGATGCGATCATCTCCAAACCGAACCGCTGGCGGTTTCGTTCGGCTTGGATCGCGTGATTCAGTTCGGGGTCGGCGTGTTGGAGCACATTCATGGCGCGTTGTCTCGGGAGTCCGCTTTCGGGCGAGTCTCGCAATCTCGGTCTACTCAAATTATAGATTATCCGTAACCGTTCACGGGGCCGATTGCATTTCCAACGTTCCAGAACCCGCAGGTCGCGATCGAAGTGGCTTTGCGATGTGGGCACCGACAGAGTATCCGCGAGAAAAACCCGGAATGTTTGAATTGATCGCGCGATAGCACTGTCGGGCTAACGACCCCGCACAGCAGCAGCGGGGCACTGACTTCACGAGAAAGCACGACATCGCAGAAACGACAGTAATCCCTCGCTAGCGCGTCGGGCTAACAAGAATGGTTTGTTAGACCGGTAACGTGTCATTTCCGACCGCGTGAAGTATGAAAGATCGCAACCGTCGTAAGGTTCGCCGAGAATCGCGTCGAAGGTACGCACTCACTTCCACGCAGGTCATTAAGCCGAGAAATATCACACTTGCGAGAAACCACCGCGATTCGCATCTCGCAGTAATAATCACAAAGCATTTCGGGCACATTGGTTACGCGATTTGACTGCGATTGGCTGCACTAAGTTCATGGGGGCGGCAGCAACAGACCGTGACCGATACTCAGCAAATCCCAATGTGGACGGCCATGTTCTTTTTCGCCGCCGCAGCGTAGGCCTTCTTGAGCGTTGCGAAATGGGCTCGCAAGTACGTTTCCTCGCCGTCCGGGAGATCGAGGTTTCGTTTTCGGTAGCGATCGGCGATCAGACTGAGCAATTGCTTGAACGGGACTTTGGCAAGCTCCTCTGCGATCCGAGCCGCCACCGCAGCCGAGACGAACCCGTCCGCCATCCCGTCATCATTCTCCTCAAACCCACCGTATGGGCAGTGTTTCCCCTCAATTGCATACTTCAAAGTGCCGCCCAGTTGCGAGAACGCCTCGTGGAAATCGGCCCACGCTTTGTCGATGTCATAACTCACTCCGTCGAGCGAAACATCCGCGTCGTGATCCTTGACGAGCGCCGCGTATGCTTTCGGCGAGATGAGAGTTAGCGATGCCTGCATTCCCATAGTCGATTGCCTCCGCCGCTGAACGCATAGATTTCCGTTGTGCGAAACCGCTCGTCTGCGACGCCCTCGGCGACTCTGGAGTTTCAATCGACCTCGGCTTCACTTTCGCACATTCTAACCACACTCCCACGACGGCCGCAACCATTTTCTTTTCGTTTCCGACACCCCGAGCTTCGCGGCGAAACGAATCCCGAATCGGCCTCGCCCACACGTTTTAGGAAGTCAATAAGTTTTTGTCGAATTGACGTAAGTCGGAATTCACGACGTGCCCAAAATGACCGAAAAATGTCGCTTCCGGTCGATTTTATGTCGCTTCCGGTCGATTTCGGTTCCATTTTGGTCGATATTTTGTCCCTACCGGTCGATTTTATGTCGGCATATTCGACTTATGCGTTATTGTCGGCAATCGCCGTAACTCACAACATCAGTGCAAGATACGGCAAAACTGCCAAAAACCGATCGGCGATTTGCGATCGAAAAGTGGCGTTTTGAGACCCGAAAACACCCGAAAAACCGGTTTTGGAGCGTCCGCAATTGTGACTTACGTCGATTATGAGTTCACACAAATCCCCGCTTCGCGAAGTTTCTCGGCAAGTGTGTCGCCGGGCCGGTAATGGATGCCGCGGAAGCCGTGCCGTTCGGCGGCTTCGACGTTCACGGCCATGTCGTCGATGAACGCACATTCGTGCGGTTCCGCATTCGCATACGACTGGCAGTACGCATAGAACGCCGCGTCCGGTTTGCGTGCCTTCGCTTCATACGACACGCCGAGATGCGAGAAATGGTGCAAAACATCCTGAAATTGCTCGCGAAACTTCGCCGCATGCGTTTCGTTCGTATTGCTCGCCAGCACGAGGCGATACGACTTCGCCAGTTGCGGTATGAGGTCGCACACATCCGCGTTGCGCGTAAAAATTTCGGTGAACAGCGAGAGAAACTCCACTTCCGTGCAACGCAACCTGCCGAGTTCGGTGGCCGTCCGAACGTACTTCTCGGTGTCGATTTGCCCGCTCTCGAACTGCCGTTCGAGCGATCCGTACAGCATTTTCCGCAAATCCTCCGGTGGCATATCGGTGTAGGCCGATAGTTTTGCCACCGCGGGCGAGTGATCGAAATAGGCGACCACGTTGCCGAAATCGAAGAACAGAGTCCGAATCATCTGCGCGTACCCTACGTGTGTTATTTGCCCGGTATTCTCACGATATATGCATCGGATTCGGGCGCGGTGCGGTTTTTCGGCCCGCAACCGATGAGCGCCGAGACACCATCGGCGGCCAAATCGAACGAGTAGATCGGCCCCGTTGCCACATCGGCTGCCGCGATGAGCTTGCCATCGGCGACGTTCCAGTTTGCAAAGTAACCCTGGTTGCGCGGGGCGGTGCCTGCTGAGATCAGTGTCTTGTCGTCGGCACTGAACTTCACCGCATGAACGAAACCGGGGTGTGCCTGCGCTGGCCCGTTCGGCGTTTTGAGGTTCGGGTTCACGAACTCGCGGACGAGGTTACCCGTAGCAAAGTCCCAGAGTTTTATCGAACGATCGCTCGACCCGCTCGCGAGAAACTTGCCATCTTTCGTGAACGCGAGGCAGAACACCTGATCGCGGTGACCCGTTGCGGGCGGCGCGGTAGCCACCGGGGGCGTGTCGGGGTAACCCTTAATTTCGCGGATCAGCGCACCGCTCGTAGCGTCCCAGATTTTGATCGACTTGTCGAAACTCGCGGACACCAACGCCTTCGAATCGGGCGTCCAGACGACGGTATAAATCGGTTGCGGAAGCATCATCGTCAGGTGGGCGCTAATCTGCTTCAGTGGCTGCCCGCCCTTGACGACATCGAAGGTACGAATCAGGCCATCGTGGCCTGCGGTAGCCAGTAGCGTGCCGGTTTTGTCGAACGCGACCGCATCGACGAGGTTCGGATGCTGAAACGATTTCACCGGCTGATCCGACGCGACTTTCCAGACGCGAACGATGCCATCGTGACAGCCCGTTATCAGTTGCGGACCGGCTTCGCCGACAAAGGCGAGCGAAGTCGTTTTCGCCGGGTGCGGGAAAACCTGCACGACGCTACCGAACTCCGGCGGCAACGGCTGATTTTGCGTAAAGATCGCGTTCCAGGCGACAACGGTGTTGTTCTCGATCACGCCCGTGAGCATCTGTCCGTTCGGGTGAAACGCGAGTTCGGAGACTTTGGCGGGAGCCTTGAACGAACCCGCCAATTTATTGTCGTTGAGCGTGAAGATTTGAATCGAATTGTCGGCCGCACTTGCGACGGCCACGAGTGTCGCGTTCCGGGAAACCGCAATCGCCGAACTCGGACCGGTCACTTCGAGCGTGCGTTCTTTCGCGCCGGTCGTCGGGTTCCAACCAGTAACGATGTTGCCGATTCCCGTCGTGAGGATTTGCGATGTGTTCGGCACCATGGCGATGGGGCCGCGAATGAGGTCGGCTTCTTTGGTGAAACGAGTCGCCGAAATCGGGTGCGATGTCACTGCGTTGTCTTCGGAACCGACGATTACGAACGATTGGGTTGGGTGATAATTTGCGGTGTTCACTGCGGCATTCTGCGGGAAGAACTGCAATGGCTGGCCGGTGGCCACGTCGTACAACCATGCGGCTTTCTCGGCACTGCCAATCAGCAACTTCGTGCGATCCGGGCTGAAGCTCAGCGACGTCGGCTCGAACGGCAGGGCAGGAAATGGCAGTTCCATGCCGTCGGCGGTTTGCCAAATCTTAACAGTTTTTCCAGCGGAAACCACGATGGCGGTGCCATCGCGCGAGATCGCCAGCGCCTTCGCAACCTCCGGCAAGGTGCCGTACGTTTTCACTTCCTTCATCGCGGGCAAGTCCCACAACTTCACCAATTTGTCCGCCCCCACGGCTACGATCTGCCCGTTCGGGAGGAACGCCGCCGCCCGTATGCCCCCGACGTGGCCGGGCAAAGTTGCGGTCGCTATCAACTCCGGCATCGACACGGATTTGTCGCCGACGAGGCTAATCATCAACGTTTTGTTGTCGGCGAAAATGCCGAGGTTGCGCACCGCAGCGGCGACCGCTACGCCTTGAAGTTCGCGGCCCGTATCGACATCGTACGCACGAACCACACGTCCTTGGGGCGACGCGATACCTGCGATCAATCGCGTGCCGTTGGCGGAAATCGCCAACGCTTCGACCGGCCCAGCCACGATGATTTCCTTGAGCGATTTGCCATCCGCACCGCGAACGATGCACTTCGAGATTGCGGCATCGGTGACCGCGAACGCGGACTTCGCCCCTCGCGCGTAAGCGGTCGTCTTGCCTTTTATCGCTTCGGTTGCAACGACGGTTTTGCCGGTGATTTTGTCGAACGTGGTCGCGATGCCGTTCTCTTCCACCGCAAGGAACTGCGGCTGTCCCGCGATCGATTCGAGTGCGATAAGCGACGATTTCAACGCAATGGTGCCCGTCGTTTCGAACTTCGGCCCTTTGCCGAGCGGTAGCTTCCAGAGTTTGATCGGGCCACTGGCGTCCGAAGTCGCCAGCGTTTGGCCGTCGGCGGAGATGGCGATACACGCAATCGGCTTCGGATGTGCGGCCACCAACACGCCCGCCGGTTGGCCACTTGAAATTGTCCACAACCGCACGGTGCCGTTCGTTTCACCGGCGGCCATCACATCGCCAGCGACTGACACCGCAGTGACAGCCGTGGTGCAACCGGCGAGCGTTTTCTCCGGGTTGCCGTTGTTCCAGATACGGACTTGCTTGTCATTTCCGCCAGTGAGGATTCGTTTGCCGTCGGGGTGAATCGCAGACACCGTCGCGACATCGGCGTGTGCCAACGCCTTCGGCGGGTTCAACGGCAACGCCCACGTTTTGAACAATCCATCGTCGCCCGCCGTAGCGATCTGCGTGCCATTCGGGTGAAACGACACCGCACGCACGGCCCCGGTGTGTGCGAAAAATTCGCCCTTCGTTTTGCCATCACCCGTTGCGATCACCAACAGTTTCCCGTCGGTCGTGCCCAACGCGACCAGTGCGTTGTTGGCCGCAATTGCCAGCGATTCTGCGGTCGATGTCAGTGGCGGAATCGCCATCACGGGCGCACCGGTGATGGTATTCGACCACTTCACCGATTTTTCGGCTGCGACAGTCAGCAGGAAATTTCCGTCGTTCGAAATCGTACTGAGACGCACCGGACCAGTGTGGTCGAGCAGTTTCTTGGAAGGCAACGCGGCAGTCGGCCAAACGCGAAGCAAGCCATCGGCACTCGTCGTGTAAACGTTGGCACCGTTCGCCGACATGCTCATCGCTTCGACTGCCACCGGGCTGACGCCTACCGTTGATACGGGTAAGCCGGTCAGCGTATTCGTGACGCGAAGCGTACGATCCACGCCGGTGGAAAGTATCGACTGACCATTCGGTGTCAGTGCCAGACCAGTGACAGCGCCGATGTGCCCCACCGATTCGCCGAGGGCTTTGCCGTCTGCCAACGTCCAGACGCGAATTTTGCCATCGTCGCTCGCTGCGGTCAACGTCTTGCCGTCGGCGCTCACGGCGACTTTCGCGACCTTGCCACCCATCGCGATTTCGCGGCCCGGCTTAGTCGAAGGCACGTCCCAAATGCGTGCGAAATTGTCCGCCCCACCGGAAGCGATCTGATCGCCGGCCGCGTTGAACACCACTGACAGTACGAGGCTCTGATGGCCCGCCGCCCCGGCCAGCGAACGCAATTCCTTGCCCGTGGCGGCATCCCAAAGCTTGATGCTTTTGTCGAAGCTACCCGTGGCCACGACCTTGCCATCGGGGCTGTACGCGACCGCATAAATCGGGTCGGTATGCCCTTTAAATGCGACCATCGTTTTCAGTTCCGATAGAGGGACTTGCGCAACGAGGCTCGCACTCAGTGCGAATAAAATGGCAGGAAACAGCGTAAAACGGACAGCGTGCGACATCGAAAACCCTCGTGCGACAGGTGAGGCGGGCACAATCCGCCCGGCGGGAATCTTAGTGTCGCATGAGTCGTCGCGAACGTCAACGATACAGTCTACTTTGGGAGCCATTTGCGGCTATCAGCAATCGCTTGAAATTGCGTTGAGCGTTCGCGATTAGAATTTACGGATGGAATTCGCGGGCCATTCGAGGAGTACGCCGAGTTTCGTGAGTTGGTCTTGGTAGTCGGCGAGTCGTTTCGCATCCGCGCGGACTTGCTTCGGTTCGAGATCTTTCGCAATGCAATAGGCCGCCAGTGCCCCTGCCGCTTCGCCGATGTTCCACTCGACGGGGTGTAGCCGATAACAGCCGTTGGTTAAATGCGTGACTCCAAGGTTTTTACACGCAGGCAAGACGTTTCGCACGCGAACCGGCAACAGCGCGCCGAGTGGGATCTGGAACGGATAGACCTGCGAGCCGCCCTTCTTCTCGCCTTCGTTGGTCTGATGCAAATCCATGTACAGGTAATGCCCGATGCCGATGGAGTCTTTGAATGGCTCGGCAGTGGCTTTGTCTTTGCCGAACTCGCGATCGCGGATCGGCTTGCTGACGTGCTGTTCGAGGATCGTGAAGTCGGCCTTTATCCGGCGCGATTCGCGGATGTACGCCGCCATCGCGAGGCCGTCTTTGGTTCCGGTTTGTTCGGGGCACAAGCGTAAGCCGGGCCAGCCTTTCTTGCCATCGGAGCGCGGCGATTCGGTTTGCAGCCAGTACACGAGTGCCAGGCTCATCTGGCGGGAACGCTCGCGGTGTTCGGCGGCCTTCTCCGGCGTGCTGCCGTGCAGGCTACCGAGCGTGTAATCGTTCATGTGCCAATTGATAACCGAGACATCGCCGACGTAACTGCCCGGCACGAACATCTTCGAGTCGATCACGCGTCGATACGTCCAAAAGTTCGGTTTGGTTGCTTCCGGGTCGCGGTCGCCCTTGGGGTAGAAGCTAAATTCTGGGTCGTTCCATTGAAACAACGGCTTGTCGGCGTTCGGGTAACTCTTCCAGAACTCGTAGTCCTTCGGTTTGTCGATGACGTGCTCGTTGCCATCGTCGTGTTCCAGAATGAAGCACCACGTGAACGACTGTATGTTGCCCGGCCTCGGCTTGTCGGCGGCGTTCGGCTCGCCCGTCATCGCCTTCGATTCCGAACCGGTGACGTACTCCACTTTCGCCAGCGGTAGCAGGTCGCCTTCTTCGGTGGCATCGATGAAGTAATCGCCGCTCAACGTATAATTGTTACCCGTACTGCGGTCCAACAGCGTCACCGATTCGACGCGATCGCCTTTGAGCGTTGCGGAAATCGGCACGCACTGACGGTGGATCGTCAGTTGGCCGTTCGCCACATATGGCTTCAGGGTTTCTTCGAGCACCCTCACCGCCACGCGCGGCTCGTGGCACAACCTGGATACCCAGCCGTTGCCGGGGTTGAGGTTGGCCGCGTCGCGAAATTCGGGCCGCATCGCACGCTCGGTTCGCTTGCGATAATACAGTCTCACGGCTGTGCGGAAGTCGCGATACGACTTCGTGCCACCACCCGATTCGATCGAATGATTTTCGTCTGGCGGTACGAGTTGCGACGTAAGTTGCCCACCGATCCACTCGGTCTCTTCGGTCATGATGACCTTCTTCGCCCCACCTCGACATGCCGCCAGCGCCGCCGCCACACCACCGGTTCCACCGCCGATGATGACGATGTCGGCTTTGTCATTTTGTGCCGCCCGCACGAAACGGGACAGCATAACCCCAGAAGAAGCCGCAACGAATGCGCGACGCGATAACGTCATGAGAACCTACATCAGTAGTGAATGATGGGGTCATCGTTCGGCGGGCAAACCGACGGGTTGACCATTTTCACCTACGGTGAACAGCGACCGTATCGCCCGTGGCGTACGCAGGTATGTGGCATCGTCGGCAGGGTCGTCCCCGGCTAACTTCGGAATGTAACCTCGCAGCGAGTTTAGCAAAGGAAATCCGTCCGTCGATGTGTAATCGCGTACATTTCCGTTCGCGTTCAAACTGGCGTTGCTCAATACCTGAAATTGCTCGCTCGCGACCGAATCCCAAACCGCACCCGTCCAGGGAAACACGTAACCTTGCTTATCCCAGACCTTCGCAGGCTTCCATTTCGTGTCGTCGTAAGTCGGCGATTGCCAAACGCCGACGACGGCGTCAATCGATTTCCAGTTGGCATCGGTTGCGACGATCGGCACGGTCTGCAAACCGGCGGTACCCAGCCGCACGGTCAGACCCGCTGCCACCGCGAAGCCGGAGTTGATCGGGTCGAGCGTGTGGCTCGCTTCGACGGCAATCGCGTTGTTGCCGGGCTTCAACAAGGCACGCACGGGGAATGCGAAGACTCGCCGAGTGAAGAACTTCGGCGTACTCTCGCCGACGAGCGTGCCATTGAGCCAAACTTTGAATGAGGTGACGCAGCCAATATCGAGCGTCACCTCACCGGTTGGAATCTCCTTCAAATCGAATGTGCGGCGAAAGCGTCGGGTACACGCTGGCACGTTCGTTTCCGAAAGTGCTTCGCGGCCCTCGTCGTGCCAGAGCCACACGGCACCGGCGCGACCGGTCGTTCGATCTTCCGCACCCGTGTATTTCGCGATCGCATTCATCTTGAAGAATAGGTTATTCGCAATCTCGAAGGTCGCGGGGTTTATTGGCAGTGACTGGAACATCACGCCAACTTGGCAGGTAGCGAAAGCATTATTGCGAATGCGAACGGGGGACTTCGCTGCAACATTCGTGTAGACGATTGCTTGGCTCGAACCCGAAAAGCGGTTGCCGGCGATTGCCGCATCATCGAGTTCGCCACCGAGTTCGATCGCCGGTGCGAACGGCCCTTCCCAACGACACTCATCGACGCGAAGGTGCTTCGTCGAACCGAGCAGCAAAATTCCCTGCGCCTCTTTCGCGGTCAGGAATCGCAGTTTGTTCAAGATGATCGGGCTTGCCGCATTCGCTTCGCAGCCATCCAGTCGGAGTGCCGTGCGAAACCCTTCGATGCTCGAATTGGCGAAACGAAATCCAGCGACTTGCCCCTTCAATTCGACTGCGGTACCGGTTTCACCGATGAACGCAATGTGCGAGACGGTCAGCCCTTCGGCGTTCTCGATGCGTATCGCCGGTTTATCGACTGACGCAGTTCGCCAACGGATCGGTACGTTTTCCGGCCAGCCTTGTATCGTCACTCTGGGCGGAATACCGGTTGATTCGAGCGATTCGGTATGATCCGCAACGATCAGGATTCGGTCGCCAGACTTTGCCGCAGTTATGGCATCGCGTACCGACTGATATTGCCCGCCCGGTCCTACGACGAAACTTCCTGCCGGAACGGGCACACTCGGGCGGGGTGTCGGCGTGGCTTGTGTCGCTTCGGGTTTGGTCGCGAGATTCTTCGGAGCAGAAAAAGGATTGGCGTATAGGGCGACTAATATGGCCGCTATCACCGTGAGTGTCATCGCGGCAACCCCGATTACGATCCACTTTTTCTTGTCGATCGGTTCTGCCAACGTGTCATCGGGCAGTGGCGGCGCAGGCATACGACCACTTTTTTGCGTTTGCGGCCTCGCTCGGGAACTTGCCAACACGTTGCTGTCCAACGCGATTCGCGAACTCGGCTTCTTACTCGAATTCGGTCCCTGACTTCGCGGGCCGCCGGTCGCCGGTCCACTTCCGTAGATCGACATCTTCGGGAAGTAATCGTCGCTCGGTGGCACTGTCGGATCGGGCAGAAACGGGGCCAACGCCTCGACGACATCTTCTGGGTGCGTGTAACGGTCTTCGGGCGCTTTCCGCATCATCGTCCGCAAGACATCCAAGATCGGTTCGGGCACCCCTTCCGGCGGGTCGGGGTTCTGAAATTGGTGCCCGAGGAGTTTCTGTGCGATCGTCCGATCGTCGAACGGCGCGCGTCCCGCGAGCAGAAAGTAAAACGTTGCACCGAGGCTGTATATATCCGCACGAATGTCGATCGATTCCGACTGGAGCGCTTGCTCTGGAGCCAGGTAGTCGGCCGTGCCGATGATCGTGTTACCACTCAGATCGCGAGTGAGGTTATCGTTCGTTCCTTCATGGGCGTAGCGCACGAGGCCGAGGTCGAGAATCCGAATCGCGCCGGAACGGTCGAGCAACAGGTTGCTCGGTTTCAGGTCGCGGTGAATCAGACCGCAATCGGAAATGTGCTGTAGTCCACTAGCCGTTTGCGAGATGTAATTCGCGGCTTGTTCGGGTGGTAACGGCCCCAGCTTTTTCACCAAATCGTGCAGGTTCACCCCATCGACGTAGTCCATCACGATGTAGTGATACTTACCCTCGGCCCGATCGAAATCGTGTGCTCGTACAACATTCGGGTGGTTGACCGAAGCCGCCGCACGCGCTTCCCGGATGAATCGCGAGATCGCGCTCGGGTCGTCCCCTTCGCTGACGTGCAACAATTTCAGCGCGACCCAATGCCGCATGACCACGTGCTCGCACAGAAACACTTGGCTCATCCCGCCAGAGCCGAGCGGGCGCAGAACTTTGTACTTCCCGATGAAAAAGTTTTTGTATCGCCCCTTCAGCAGGTGATCGGCCTGAAACGACGTGAGTAAACCGTCTTGGAGCATCTTTCGTGCGAGTTTCAGCGCCGTCATTCCTTCGAGATTTTCCAAACTGCTCAGATAACGATCTAACCCATCCTCTTCTAGCAGCTTACTGCTACGGAGGAGAATCAAAAAGTCATGTGACGTCGTCGGTATCGACATGCGTAGTTTCCAAACCGATGGTGGCACGGTGCGCGACAGCCTGACCGGTTTTGTAATATTTGCACGAAAAGTCGATTTAGGGGAGATGGCGGTAGCGAAAAAATCGCAACGATTTCGCAAATCGTAACGAATCTGCCCCGAACTGCGATTATTCGGGCGAATGCATCTGACCGAGTATCGTTGAGAATATTGCGGGACGCATCAAGTGGACGAACCGTACTTCGCGTATCAAATCGAGCATGTCATCGCGAAACAACATGGCGGCTGGAACGACGAAGTCAACCTCGCACTGGCATAAATGTTTGAACTTGGCCGGTATCGATCCGATCACCAATCAATTGATGCCTCTGCTTCACCCGCGGCATCAGGTTTGGGATAAACACTTTGCCAACCGAGGTCCACTGATTAACGGTCGAACAGTGGTTGATCGAGTGACGGTTCAAGGCCTGGTTTCAATTGCGGCGATTTTGGGTAGCAGGGAATGATTCCACCACTTACCCACCCACCCATCCCTGGAATCATTCCCGATTTCGGA
>JAYVQG010000160.1:0-7691 GCA_043757025.1 Limnoglobus sp. | reverse complement strand
CGCGACCGTACGGGAGCGGGTGGGCGTTGCGCCTTGAACGCCCACCCGCTCCCTTACGGTCGCGGTTCACCGGCTTACTTCTTCGGCGGGTCCACCTTCTTCTGGTCGAGCAGGTACGCGATGATGTGGTACATGTCGGCTTCCGGCACGGCGGTGTCGAAGTTCGCCGGCATCGCGGAGAGCAGCGTCTCGCGGTTCAGCGTGATATCCTTCAGCGGAATCCGCTTCTCCTTCCCTTCCAGGTCCGCGACCACCAGCACCTCGCCCTCCACGCGCAGCATCAACGCCGTGATCGTGCGGTCGTCGCTCGTGGTAATCACCCGCGCGCGGAACGCCTGATCGACGTTCCGGTTCGGGTCGAGTACGTCTTCGAGCAACCGCTCCAGCCCGCGAAGGCCGATGCCGTCGAGCTGTGGCGCGATCTTCCCGCCTACGTCGGCGATCTTGTGGCACGCGGCGCAGTGCTTGGTGAACAGCTTCGCGCCTTCGACCTTGTCGGCCTTCGCGGATGCGAACCCCGCGGCGCGCTTCTTGAGTACGTCCGCGAGCCGCTGATCCGCGGGCGGAAGCCCCTTCGTGAGATCGGCGATTTTCTTGTCGAGGTCGGTGATACCGTGCGTGCGAAGGCGCTCCAGGATTACCTTCTCTTGTAAAACACGCGGCGAAACGTGACCGGTCTTTGCGGCGCGAAGCAGCACGTCCGCGCCGGTCTTGGACGTGGCGAGGTTGGCCGCGATGTTCGACGCCGACTTGGAAGAGGCGTACTTCATCGCGTCGCGCACGCCGTCCTGGATTCCGTCGAAGGCGAGCGCCTTCGGATCCGCAGCGAGAACCGGAACCATCCGGTCGAGCAAGGCGGCCGGAACCGCCTGGTCGCGGAGCATTTTGCCGATCGCGTCGTGCATGTCCGGCAGCGCGTATTTTGCCACCAGTTCAAACACCTCGGCGCGCAACTCGTTCGGCGCCGACGAGCGAGCCATCAACGCGACCAGTTGCTTCTGATACCGCTGTTGAAGGTATTTGAAGTCGTTCCCGTCCCGCGTCGCCAACAGCCCGACGAGCAGTTGCACGCCGAGCCACGTGTGCTTGGGATCGGCCTTCTCTCCCAGCGCCAGGTCGAGCATCGCGCGCGTGTCATCCACCATCGCGGCCGACGATTTCCCGCCAACTGCTTGGATCGCGCGAACGAGTGTTGCGGCCGACTGCAACCCCGGCTCCAGCCACTCCGGGCGGGCGGTGATCGAAGCGAGGTCGATCGTGATGATCTTGTGAAATTCCTCGTAGCTCCCGTAGCGGCCGATGTGTTCGACCGCTTCGAGATACTGCTCTAACGTCAGCCCGGCCGCTTCGTGACGCTTGAACCGGTATTTGTCCGTGTCAAACTGTGCGGTCAGGAACTGGGCGGCCGGTTTCGCGCGGACGCCGAGCGCGACGGGGACGAGGTACTGAAGGGTCTTCGGGTCCGCGGCGGCGAGTTTGTCCGCCATCGCCCATCCGCCTTCCTCGCGGAAGCAGTTCCGCAGCGCGATGCGAGTGGCTTGCTTCAGCAGCACGTCGTCGGCCGGGCACTTCTTCAGCACCGCGACCAGCGGCGCCACGAAGTCCGCGTGCGGGTGGAAGCCCACCGCTTCGACCACGGCGCGTTGCAGCTTCGCGTGCTTATCTCCGAGGCCCACGACGGCTTGCTTGCGGTCGTCGTCGCTCCACGTCGTTTTCGCCGCGAAGATGCGAACCGTCAGCATCGCGTGGCGGAACGCCGACCCGTCTTCGGGCGTTTCCTTCGCGCCGACCGTCAGCGCGGTCAACTTGAGGAACGTCGCGGTTGCTTCCGCCGCCGACAACTTCTGATCGCGCTGGAGGCGGAACAGCGCCTGTTGCGCGGCGAGCGCGCGCACCGTCGCGTTCGGGCTGTTCTGCGCGTCGTCGATGAATTCCGCGAGCTTTCCGGTCGCCCAGTCCGCACGCCGAGCCTCCGGCGCGGGCGCCTTGCCGTCCTTGCCGGTCCACACGATGCGCCAGATGCGCCCGCGGTCCTTGTCGCGCCGCGGGTCTTTCAGATCGACTTCGTAGTGGCCGATGATCTTGTTGTAAAAGTCGCTGACGTAGAGTGCGCCATCGGGGCCGAGCTTGATGTCGGTCGGGCGGAACCACGGGTCCGAACTGACGAGGAAGTCCGGCAGTTCCTTGGCGACCGGCGTGCTGCCTTTCCATTCGATGCGGTCGATGTTGATGCGGTTGGTAACGACGTTGCCGAGGAACATGCAGCCGTTCCATTCCTTGGGGAAGTGGTCGGCATCGTACCACGCGAGGCCGCACAACCCCGTGCTGCCGTGATCGTGCCGCGTCACGTGTGGCGCATATCCCAGGCCATCGTGCGGCTTGCCGAAGCTGTCGTAATACGCGCCTTTAATCAGTTGCGTGATCGGCTTCGAGTGACAGTCTGCGGTGTAAAGGTTGAACCACGGGTCCGCCGTCATGCCGAACGGGTTGACCTGCCCGCGCGTGAAAACTTCGATCCGCGAACCATCCGTACGAAAGCGGAAGGTGTTGCCGCTCTGCATTTTCACTTCGTGGCCATCTTTGCCAACTACCGTGGATTCGTTCGAGAAGCCGTGGCACGCGTACACCCAACCGTCCGGCATGAGTGTGAACGAGTTCGTCATCCCGTGCGTGTCGCGCGTGCCGAACCCAGTAAACAGCACCTCGCGCAGATCGGCTTTGCCATCGCCATCGGTGTCGGTGAGTTTCAGGATTTCGCCGACGCTGGAGACGATACAACTCTTGCCATCGGGCAATGGCAAGATGCCAATCGGGATGTTGAGTTTGTCGTCGAATGTCGTGACGGTCTTCGCGTGGCCATCGTTGGCGAAGTCGGAGAGGATAAAAATCTTGTCCGAGCTTTTGCCCCTCTCGGCGGCGAACGGGTAGTGGCGACTCGTTGTCACCCAGAGCCTCCCTTTGGCATCGAAGGCGATCTGCATCGGCTTATGAATTTGCACCTCGCTCGCCACGAGTTGCACCTCGAAGCCGTCGGGCACCTTGAACGACTTGCGCTCCTCTTCGGGTGTCAACGCATCCGTCGGGGCGATATGCTGTTGACCGTACGCGAGCGACACGACGAGAAATAGCGGCCAGAGTGCGAGGAACCAACGCATGGGAGAGAACTCCGGGGAGGCAGGTAAGAATTCTGATTATGACCCAGTCGGCGGTGAAAAGCGAGCCTCTGCCGCAGGAGCATTCAGGCGAGAGGCGTAATCGAGAGCGTCTCGCATGAAAATGCGGCCATTTCAATCCGAGCCGCGGTTCCCAGCGTCGGATTGTTAGCTATAGTATTGTGCCTCGACTGAATGCCTCGTCTCTCCAGGGTGTGATAACCGATGAGTTTGTTCCGCAAAAAACGCCGCCAAAATGCCCCAGCCTCACCCCGCCAGAAGCTGTTTGCCGAACATCTCGAGGATCGCGATTTGATGGCCGTGTTTGCCGTCGCCCCAACAGGGAGCGATACCAGCGGCTCGGGGGCAGCGGCGGCACCATTTCGCACGATCCAGCACGCGGTGAATGTGGCGGCGGATGGCGGCGATACGATTCTCGTCGCCGCCGGGTCGTACACGTACGACGCCAGCCAAGACACGATCTCCGTCAAGCAATCCGGTACGCAGAACGTCGTCTCGATTTTCAACAAACAAGTGAACATCTACGGTGGCTACACGACGGCGAACGGCTTCGCAGCCGCGAACCCGATCGCGAACCCTACGATCATCGACGGGCAGAATCAGTATCGCGACATGTTCATCGCGGGTTTCGGTAATCCGACCGGCGCGAGTGTGCAGGGCATCACGTTCCGCAACGGTCTCGGCGCGCCGATTCCACTTCGCGGGAATGAAGACGCCATCTACGGCTTCGGCGGAGGCGTATTCATCGATATGTCCGACACGCGGGCACGATCCAATCCTACGCCGACGATCTTTACCGATGTCACGTTCGAAAATAACAAGGCAGTCGGTGCGGCGGGTCTGGCGAACGATCCGCGGCTCAATTTCGGTGGGGCGGGAGCGGGTGGTGCGCTCGAACTCCGCTACGCGAACGACGTGCGATTATCGAACGTGATCTTCCGCAACAATCAGGCGATCGGCGGCACGGGGAACCAGCGCGGCGGCGTCGGCAACGGAGGCGCGATTCACACCGATCATGCGAAGATCACGGGCACGAATCTCTCGTTCGAGGGCAACCGAGCCATTGCCGGGAATGGCAACGCGGGTAGTGCCGGTCGCGATTCGCGATTGGGATTCAAAGCCGATGGCACGGGCGGTGCGGTTTCGATTCAGATCGATAGTGTGGCGGACTTCACGAACGTCGCGATGGTGAATAACGTCGTGCGAGGCGGTAACGCGAGTAACGAAGCGGGCGATGCCTACGGTGCCGCGTTCTTCTCCGAGCAATCGAAAATCGTTATCCGGAATGCAATCATTCAAAACAACCTCGCAAACGGGGGCGATGGCTACGCGGGTGATGCGGGCGGCGGTGGCATTCAAACGGATCGTTCGGACCTCACGCTCGACCGCGTGAAAATCCTCAACAACAAAGTCGTCGGCGGCACGCGACCCGGAACGGCGAATCGAGCGGGCGCGGCGGGCGGGGGTGGTGTCTACAGCACGCGAATTAACAAGGACGCCAGTTTTCCCGGCACGATCGCGATCACCAACAGCGTGATCGCCGACAACCGCGCTGAACTCGCGGAAACCAGCGACATCAACACCGGCGGGGCGGGGGCCGGGGTGTGGCTCCAGGGCGTGACCGCGAACATCACCCACACGACCATCGCCAATAACACCTTCGGGCCGAATCTGACTTTCGGTCAAGCGATCATTTTGCTCAACGACGGCACACTGACGCCGACTGTGTTGAACTTGAGTTTTAGCACGGTGACCGGCCACGACACCGGGAGTTCTGCCATTACCTTGTTCAACGGCACGACGGCCAACCTGAACACGAACTTAATTCGCAACCGCTCCGGTGCAAGTGAAGTTCGCGTCGAGCCAATCGGCACGGGTGCGAACAGCGACGCGCGGGGCGTCGTGAACAATGTCGTCACGATCAGCGGCGACCCTGCGTATACCTCGCCATCGTCGCCGAATTTCGATTACAGCATTCAGCAGGGTTCGGCTGCGATCAACATCGGAACGGGCAGTACGCTGGCAACCGACATCGGCGGACAGAAGCGGATTGACACCCCCGATGTCGGCGCATTTGAATTCGGCACCAGTGGCGGATCGCCGTTCTTGCCGACACCCACCGGTGCTGCCGTCCCAACGGGACCATCTGTGCCGGTCGTTCCGCCCGTCGTTCCGCCGGTCGTTCCGCCCGTCGTTCCGCCGGTCGTTCCACCGGTCGTTCCGCCACCTCCAGGAACGGTGAAGCCCATTCTCGTTGGCTACCCGCAGTTCGGCGCAGGCGGTTCGAGTACGGCGACGTTGTACAACCCCGACAAATCGGTGCGGTTCACCGTGACGCCTTTCCCCGGTTTCAATGGTGGAATCCGTACGGCGGCTGCCGATGTCAACCGCGATGGCATCGCCGATCTCATCGTCGGCACGGGGCCGGGTAGTCCGACGCACGTTCGCATTTTCGATGGCGTGACCCAGGCAGAACTGTTTTCCGTAGACCCATTTGAAGCCTCGTTCACCGGTGGCGTTTACATCTCGGCCGGCGATCTGAACGGCGATGGTATTCCGGACCTTGCGATCACGCCCGATGAGGGCGGCGGGCCGCGCGTGGACATTTACAGCGGCGCGGCGGGGTTTCCGAAACTGACATCGTTCTTCGGTATCGACGATACGAATTTCCGTGGCGGCGCACGTTCGACCATCGCAGATATGACCGGTGATGGTGTCGCCGACCTCATTGTGGTCGCTGGCTTCGGCGGCGGGCCGCGTGTGGCGGGTTTCGATGGCAAGTCGCTGAGTAGCGGCACGCCGGTGAAGATTTTCGGCGACTTCTTCGCGTTGGAGCAAGCCTTGCGTAACGGCATCTTCGTCACCGCAGGCGACATTAACGGCGATGGTTTCGCGGACCTCATCGCAGGAGGTGGTCCTGGCGGCGGGCCGCGCGTACTCGCCTTCGATGGCAAGAGTTTACTTTCCAATCAGTACGTGCCGCTCGCGAACTTCTTCGGCGGCGACGTCAACGGTCGCGGCGGCATTCGGGTGGCCGTGAAGAACCTCGACGGCGACACGCGGGCCGACCTCGTCGTCGGTTCCGGCAGCGGTTCGGGTTCGCGAATCACCGGTTACCTGGGGGCGAACATCACCGCATCGGGCACGCCCCCGGCACAGTTCGACTTCGACGCAGGCTTCGGCAACGGCATTTTCGTCGGGTAAACTGGTTACAAACGAATAACAGGGAGGTCTCCCATCCGCTCGGCGAAGTTCCGTTCTCAAGATTCCCGACCCCTCCAGCGAATAGAATGACGGAAGGGCGGGATTTCTCGCTCTCGACGTCACGTACGGGAGTATTAGCCATGGAAATCACGACGAACGTTACACAGGCTCCGATTCAGCCGATTGTCGATACGACGGTGTACCACCCGTTCGGACTTCCGCTCGGCACCGTTCGCGGACTGTTTTCGCTGATCATTTGCGCGTTCTTCTGGATTGCCTTACTGTGGCCCGGCGATCATCCCATGAAGGTCGTGCTCGCGCACTTCTTCCTGCTCGGCATGGTGCTCATGGCATTTGCGAGCCACCCGAACATCAACGACCGCGAAACGGCACCATTCTTACCTTGGCTGTTCCGCGTCATCTTCGTCGGCGGTAGTGCGTTGGTCATCGTGTATGCGTGGTACAAAGACGTTGGCGTACTTCAACAGCGGTTGACGCCCGATTTGGCCGAAGTCAAAGATTGGTGGATCCCGTTCCTGGGAACGACGGCCATCTCCTTCGGCCTCGGGTTGCTGATGCGGTTCATCCTCGGCCGAAACAATCACATCTTTCAAACGCTCCGCGCCTGGCTGTCTGTGGTCGGAATGCTCATGTTGGTCGTCGAGATCGTAATCTTCCTGTCGGTGACGAGTACCGAAAGTTCGCCAGTCGATTTCATCCACTACTGGCAATGCGTCGAACTCGCAATCGTCTCCGCCTACTTCGGCACCCGCGCGTAGTCTAAAATGCGGACGATCCAATCGACCGGAGGCAACGCATGACCGCGATCGCAGGTATCTTCCGCAACGGCCGCGTCGAACTCGTCGGGCCGATCCCCGATTGGGCCGACGGCACCGCCGTTACGGTGATGCATCCCGAACCGACGGACGAAATCGACATCACCGGCGACAGCCCCGAAGCCATCGCGGCCTGGATCGCATGGTACGACCGGCTGCACAAATCGAATGAAGACTCGACGTTCCCGGAAGAACTCGAACGGAATTTAGCCGAATCGAAAGTCGAACAACTAAAGTCGTGGGAAGAACACGGGAAGCGAATCGAGGGGCTATTCCCATGAAACGCAGATACCTCTTCGACACGAACGCAATGAGCGATCTGATCTTTCACCGGCGCGGGATCTACGAACGCACGATCGAAATCCAGAAGCAAGGCAAATTGGGCACGGTTCAAAACCCGGTTGCAGTTTTGCCAAATAAGACCACTAAAAATTTGGTTCTGGCGTGATTGGAATTGGGCGAAATCGGACGTAAGTCG
>JAYVQG010000159.1:0-7713 GCA_043757025.1 Limnoglobus sp. | reverse complement strand
CATCGAGGAGGGGCAAACTTTCTGTTCGCCGATGGCAGCGTGAAGTTTCTGGCGTATTCTGCGAAAGACATCATGCCGGCACTCGCGACCCGTGCGGGAGGAGAAGTGGTTGCGGTCGAATGACGCGATTGTCAGTACGTCGTGCCGAACGTGATTCAACCACTGCAAAAGGTCATCGGCGCGAAGCAGTGATTACTTCGTCGGCGTAAGCAGCGCCTTCATCGCTTCACCCAACGCATCCCCGACGAGGAAGTACGTTTCGGCATTGCCGAACTCGTGATGTCCGTGCCCAGGATGGGGAGATTCTTTGGCGGGGCGGACGAAGTTGCGCGTCTCGACGAACTGTACCGTACCCTTAAACTCGGGTCGTTTCGCGGTCGCGGCCTGCGCGTTTCGGAGCGTCGTCCACGCGCCCGGCGCTTCCACCCACGGGCCGGTCAGTTCGCCGATCGCGACTGGTAGGTTCGGGACTTTCAAATCTTTGCGGACGTCGTGGATTAAGTTCGTCAGGTTCTGCTCGTACTCCGGCACTGCATTCTTCGGATCGACGCCATCGTTCCAGCCGTGATACCAAACGAAACCTGCCAATTCGTACCCTCGGTCGCCGTACGTCGGAAAGTCTTTCTGGAGGTCGGCGAGCGCCGTGCGAACCTCCGCCAACATCTTCGTGTAATACGGGCCGACCTGCCCACCCGAACTCGGGGGCCGGAAATCTTTGTAAAGGCTCTTACCACCCCACGCGGTTTTGACGAGCAAAACTTGGTTGTCCAAATAGTTCCCGATCACGTGTCCGAACTGCAATTCGGGTCCGAAGTGGTGTTTGTCGCCGTAGACGCTGAAGCCCATGGTCAGCGGCCCAGCAAGGAGCGGAGCCTTTTCCCGTTGGTATCGCACCCACACATCATCCCGGACCGCCCATTCGCCCTTCGCAGTCCGAAGGTGCTCGAACCGTTTCGCATTGATCGGATCCTTGAGCAGAGCGTTTAACGTGCCGATGCCGTTGTTGTAATCTTTACCGTCGAGGTCCGATACGGCTTGCCCTTCCATGTTCGACTGGCCGGCCAGGATAAACACCTTCACGGGTTTCGGGGCATCCGCCGCAACGGCCGTCCCCAAAACCAGAAGCCACAGACTGAACGCAGTGCGAATGATGGCAAGCCCTCCAAATCGAACGATGGTTGTGGATACTCGAAGTATAGCCTGGTGGAAATGATCGGCAAGAAAAGTGAACTTCACGACTAACGGTCGCGCGGCCTTGACCGCTTGGGTCGATTTCGTTTACACATATGGCGATGAATGCCAATCGGGTGAAGCCGAATGCGAATGTGCGTCCGAAGTTGTTTCGGCGCGTCGATCTGCTGCGCCGTGCGGTGCCAACCCCGCTGCGGACGTTCCCGATTGCGTCGGCAATCATCGTCGCAAGCGTCTTACTCAACTTCATTTACCTCGTTTGGTTCTGCCCGCTCGATCTTTCCCCGGACGAAGCGCATTACTGGGATTGGTCGCGACGCCTCGACTGGAGCTATTACAGCAAAGGCCCGCTGATCGCGTGGATCATCCGCGCCAGTTGCGAATTGTGTGGCAATTACGATCGGACACTGGCGGTGCGACTGCCCGCGATCGGCTTTCATGGCCTGCTTTTGTTGGCACTTTACCGGCTCGCCCAACGCACGCTGCAATCGGAACGCCTCGCGCTCAGCGTGTTGCTGCTATCCCTCACGTTACCGCCATTGTCGGTCGGCGCGGTGCTCATGACGATCGATTCGCCGTACCTGTGTGCATGGGCGTGGGCAGCGGTCTGCGTGCATCGCGCCATCTTCGATGGCAGCCGTGCGGCATGGCGCTGGGCGGGGGTGATCCTCGCGGTCGGCATTTTGGCGAAGTACACGATGGTGATCTTCCCCGTTTGCGTGGGGCTGTATCTGATCGTCGATCGCGAACGACGAAAACGCTTACTTACCCGTGGTTTTGCTTCGATGTGCGGCATCGGCTTGCTCGGTTTCGTGCCGATCGTCATCTGGAACCTGCTCAACGATGGCATCGGCGTGCGGCATGTGTTCACGCAAACCGGGCTGGCGACGGGGCCGAAAATCGGCTTCAAGCCGTTCGGCCCGCTCGATTACATTGCGGGGCAGTTCGGATTCCTGATCGGCTATTGGTTTTGCGCCTCGGCCGCAGCGGCGTGGGCGTTCCGCCCGTGGCGTTCGCGGAACCCGCAGTTCGAGTACCTCTGGTGGCTCTCGGTTCCAGTCGTGCTGGTGCTGATACCCGTCAGTTTCCGCGTGACAGTGCAACCGAACTGGCCCGCGGCGGCGCACCTCTGCGGGTTCCTATTGGCGGTAGCGTGGGTGTCGCAACAACTGGAATCGGATAATTTAAGGTATCGCCGGTTCGTGCGGGCTTGTCTCGCGTTTGCGGTGCTGCTCGGCATCGCGATCTCGCTGTTCGTGCATTTCCCAACGATGGCGGTCACGTATTTCGCACAAATCGCCGGTGAACCGAGCGAATTCCGGGCGGCCCCCGTGCGGAACCTCGACCCGACGGCGCGACTGCGTGGCTGGCGGTATCTCGCATCGCACATCGATATCATTCGCGAACGGGTGAAGGCGGAAGATGGGGAAAGTCCGCAGATTGCGGCGATGATCTGGACCGTACCCGGCGAATTGGCCCACTATTGCAAGGGAAACCCTCAAGTTTTCTCGTTCGGCTCCGCACTCGATGACCGCCGGAGTCAGTACGACATTTGGCGACCCAATCCCGTAGCCGATGCGCAAGTTTATCGCGGGCGCACATTCCTGTACGTCGGCGAGAAGATGCCGGAGATGGATGCCATCTTCGAGACGATCGAATCGCCAAACCGCGTGGTCTATCGGGAAAACGGAGTGATCGTCGGCGAGTGGACAGTTTGGGTCGGTCGCGGTTTTCGCGGGTTCCCCGCAACGACCGCGAAACCGAAGTACTGAACCTCACCTTCCGGATCGGCTCCAGTTGCTCAAACGACCCAGACGCGGCCAAGGATGGAAAGTTTCGGAGGCGGAACTTCACACGAAGAGGTGTTTTGTGGAAACGTGGAAAGTGACTTGCGATACGTGCGAGCACATGTGGACGCTGGCAGGGAACTGGTCCGAATACATGCGTTCCGAAATGGAATCGCGCCCCTGCCCCTGCTGTGCCTCTTACACATTATCCAGCCCGGAACCCAAAGTCTATTCGGGCCGCGCCCGACGCCTGTTCCACTCCCCCGTCTGCGTCCCCGCCGGTGTTCGCACGGCGTAACGTGCCGCGCTCAAGCATGGCACGCGACACTTCATCCATCGAAGTCTCCCGCCGGGATTCCGGCGGCTCATCACACGTTGTTACCCCTTGATCACGCCGATGGGACGCATTCGGGCGACCTTCCGCGACAGCCCCGCTTCGTGAACGACATCGACGACGTCGTCGACGTTCTTGTAGGCTTTCGGCTGCTCCTCGGCGAGGCCCATCCGGCTGCTCGCCATCGCGATGACGCCACGCGCTTCGAGTTCCTTGTCGATGCGGCGACCGATGGAGTCCTTCACGGCGGCGGTGCGGCTCATCGCGCGGCCCGCACCGTGGCAGGTCGTGCCGAAGGTCTTTTCCATACTGCCCGGCGCGCCGACGAGGATCCAGCTCGCACGTCCCATGTCGCCGGGGATAATCACCGGCTGCCCGACCGCACGATACTGCTCCGGTACCTCGATGTGCCCCGCCGGGAATGCCCGCGTCGCGCCCTTGCGGTGAACCCAGACCATCTTCCGCTTGCCGTTGACGACGTGCTCTTCGAACTTCGCGATGTTGTGTGCGACGTCGTAAAGGAGTTCCATGCCGAGGTCTTCCCACGACCGGCCGAAGTAGTCGGCGAAGACTTCGCGGGCCTGGTGCATCAGCAGTTGCCGGTTGCAGAAGCCGTAGTTCGCGGCGGCGCGCATCGCAGCGATGTACTTGCGCCCTTCGGGGCTGTCGGCGGGTGCGCAGGCGAGTTGACGGTCTGGAAGGACGATGCCGTATTTCTTGTCGACGTTGCGGAATGCGGCGAGCGCGTCGTCGCAAACCTGATAGCCCAACCCGCGCGAACCGGAGTGGATCATCACACAGACCTGGTTCAGTTCGAGGCCGAACACTTTCGCGACGTCCGCATCGAAAATGTTGTCGACGACTTGCACTTCCATGAAGTGGTTCCCACTGCCGAGCGTACCGCATTGCTGGCTGCCACGCTTCACGGCATGGTCGGTCACCTCGTGCGGGTCGGCGTCGGCAATGCGTCCGTCGGCTTCGGTGTTCGTCAAATCGCGAGCGACACCGAGGCCACGATCGATGACGAAACGCGGCCCTTCGCCCATCAATCGGCGCGTGTCGGCTTCGTCGAATTTGTACTTGCCGCTCTTGCCCACGCCCGCCGGGATCGTGTGGAACAGGCCCTTCATCAATTCGCGAATGTGCCGCTTCACGTCGTGAAGGAACAGGTTCGTTTTGACGAGCCGCACCCCGCAATTCGAGACGATGAAGCCACCCGCGACAAAGTTATGGTCGCGATGATGCACCGTAAAATCGTAGACGAGTCCAACGTGATCGCTCGTTTGAATCGCGTCGATTCGTTCCCAAACGACGCCGTTCGGCACGACGCTGGCGGACGCTTTTGCGCAGTATTGTGCAAAAGTGGCAAACTCGCGGGGTACGCGGCAACTCGTCGCACGATCTTCGTAAAGCGAGCGTTCGAGGAACCGGCGGTTCACGAACGGACTAACCAGCGTGGTGTAAATTTCGACAGGCAATTTCCCGTTTTGTGCCATCGCACGAGCCGAGACAATCGCAGCTTCCCGCTTCGCAATCATCTGGTTTTTGAGCTTCAAATACTGCACGGCGAGCGCCGCCAATCCAGATCGTTCGCCGTTGTACGAGAAGCCGACTTTGCCCCAGAGATTCAAGAGGCTGTTCGACTTCGACGACACGATTAGTTTCAATCGCGTCGTGGCTGGTTTCCCGGGAGCGACGCGAATCGGCCCTTCGCACATCGACTGAATGCCGACGCCGAACGACTCCAGCATTCCCGCGAGTCCTTCGAGGAATTGTCGCCCCGATGCGGCATGATCGGGGCGTTTGCTCATCGTCAGTGTCGGGGCGGTGAAGACCGTACCGTGGCCGGGCACCGTTGCGGGCGTGGTCAGTTCCGCTCCGAAAATCGCCGACAGGAACAACCGCTTCTGCCAACGCGGCGCATCGTGCAACCACACGGGCAACGGGTACGACTGTCCCGCTTTGTTGCCGACCGGCACGCCGAGACACTCGAGCAAAACCGCGAATGCCGTGCTAACGACTTTGTTGTGTTCCTCGACGCGAACGAAGTCGTATTCCGCGTAGCCATTGTGAATGTGGTGTTCGCGCTCGCGCGAATAGACCTTCGAGCAATGAACGTCGATGCTGGCCAGATCGGACTGAATCGCTTCGAGGTCGTCGCGTTTCCCGTAGAAACTGACCGTGCCTTTGCCAGACTTTTTGGCAAAGTTCAGCGAGCCATCGCCTAGCACGAAGCCGACGATTTTGCACAAGTACGGGAACGCCACCGAGAGATACGAGATCGACGACAAGTTGCGTTTGCGGAGGTAGCCAAGGACATGTTCGACGCGGTTTCCACCGATGCCGCGGGCCGACAATTTGCCGACAATGTCTGTTTCGGAAACGATGACGCGATCCGGTGGCAGTTCGTACGGCACGCCATCAAAAGGCGAAGTCGCCACGCGATCTCCGACGCGGAGCGAGCCGAGTGTTTGCATTCCCTGCGGCGTCCAAAACGGATGATCGGCCGTGGCACGGACGCGGTCGCCCGATTCGCAGATGAGTTCCAGAACCGGCGACTTTGGCTTCTGGCCGAACCATCCTCCAACTTTCGTGGTCGTCAACCGATCCGTTTGCGTGTCGAGGCAATCCAACACGAGATCGGCCGCCGGTGCGTCGATTTCCGAAATGCGTTTGGTGTAACCGTGCTTGAAACGAACGGGAGTATCGCCGGGAAGGCAGTTGATATCGTAGCCGACACCGCCCGGTGAGATGACGCCGCCTTCGGCGGGGTCGGTGGCGCAGACGCCGCCGATGCAGAAGCCGTAGCCCCAGTGGATGTCCGGCATCGCCAGGCTCGCGCCTTGAATGCCCGGCAATGTCGCGACGTTCGCCACCTGATCCGGAGCCTGATCGCGGCGAATCGCTTCGATGAGCTTTTCGTTCGCGAAAATCAGCCCGTCGACGAGCATGTCTTTGCGGTACGATTTCGGGATGCGGTAGCAACACGAATCGACCTGTTCGAGCGGTCCAGTAAAGGAACCTTTCATCGTTACCACCTTCCCTTATTCGGAGCCATCAAATGTCGATGATCAACTCGGCGAGCCAGCCGCCGTTGCACGGTTCGACTTTCAACTCGTGATAGGTGATCGCCTTCACCTCATGCGTGAGAGAGTGCCGCCCGAGGTCGGTAGGTTCGCCCCGTGCGATCGCTTTCAGATGATTTCCGTCGATTTTTACGTCGAACGCGGAGAACAACATCGCGTCGGCATCGTACCGCATGAGCAACGCACGCAGCCAATCGAACAGCAGAAATGCGAGATCGTCGGCATCGATCTCGATCGAAACCGCGTGCGTCGGCCGAACGGTTTGCAAGTCCTCGATGGCCGCCGTGAACAAACACGCCGCCGCCTCGGCAAAGAGCGTGTCGAGGTCCGCCGCGCGAACCCGCAAACCGAGATCCGCCGTGTGTTCGAAGAGTTCGTACATGCAGGCAGTGTACCGGTTCCGAGCGAGGGAGTATGCATCGAGTGGTGTGACGGCGATGGTTTACGACGGCGAAGTGTCGCTGACTTCGCTGACCGATCCGTTGAATAACATCACGTCGTTCGCGTGCGACGATGCGGCACTGTCTGGTCATCACTCCATCAGACTGGCACAACGGGGTTGGTCGGAGTTGGCGACTTTTGACTCAAAGCACCTTGTACTTTTCTTTCACAGATGGTTCGTACGGAATGTACGGTGCCCCAGCCCACTTGGCGATGACCGGCCCCAGCCAATCGCTCTTATCTCGGGGCTGACGAGAAAGAATGAAGACGCCATCGGTGTCCAGGATCACCAAGCCCCAACTCGGAAAACTGTCGTCGCCTTCCCCACCATCCTTGACTTGCTTGACGGCTGTCACTTGCTGCCGGGGGAACACCTGCCGGCGACGCCGCCAGAGCAAGGACCGTTCCACCACCAACTCGTCCGGCCCAAACCGGAAACGGGTCACCGACCAGAAGAACCAGGCGACATAAGCTAGCGTTGCGAATTCCGCGATCCAAAACGGCACCATAAACAGCAACATCCACCAGTCGATGCCATCGGGGTGGACGAGAGCCAAGACCGTGAATAGGAGGCAAATAGCAGTCCAGCCGGTCAGCCACACCGCAAAGAACCAGCCGACACAGCCCATCCCGGTCGTGCGATAGCGAACTTCGCACTCGCCGGATTCCCTACCGCCGACTTCAAAGCCACGCGGTGGTACATCGGTATTCCACTCCATGTGTACCTCCGCTTTATCTGCCGAAATAGTGAGTAGACAGAACGGACTCTAACGAATTGGGGCACGGTTCAAAACCCGGTTGCAGTTTTGCCAAATAAGACCACTAAAAATTTGGTTCCGGCGTGATTGGAATTGGGCGAAATCGGACGTAAGTC
>JAYVQG010000158.1:0-7766 GCA_043757025.1 Limnoglobus sp. | reverse complement strand
ACCACCAATTCCGTAGCCATAGCCACCTCTTCCCTGAAGTGCTCATTAACTTACAGAAAATGTCGAATACACGGAATAGATCTTGGACGGGTACTTACGTCAATTCTGACAGCCCCGATCGACCGTCCGCTACCCGGAAATCCGCGTTGTGGGTATAACGACACTTTCCACGGCGATACGAGGGGCGGATACATGTGCGGGATCGCAGGGATGATCGATCTTTCGGGGAAACGGCCCGCGCCGCGTGGGGTCGTACCCGCCATGGCCAAGGCCATCTATCACCGCGGCCCAGACGAAGACGGCTTCCTCGACCGCGACGGCTTGCACCTCGCGAATACGCGGCTCAGCATCGTCGGTTTGGCCGACGGCAAACAGCCGATTTCCAACGAAGATGGCAGCATCTGGACGGTCTTCAACGGCGAGTTCTTCGACTACCCGGAGAAGCGTTCTGCCCTCGAAAGCAAAGGCCATCAGTTCCGCACGCACACCGATACCGAGATCGTACCGCACCTCTGGGAAGACCACCGCGAGAAGCTGTTCGACCACCTGCGCGGGCAGTTTGCCGTCTGCGTCTGGGACTCGAAATCGAACGAAGTCGTGCTCGGCCGCGACCGCGCCGGCATCTGCCCGCTCTTCTACACGACGATTCGCCACGATGGCTCGGACTGGCTGCTGTTTGCCTCGGAAATCAAAGCGATTCTCGCAAGCGGCCTCGTAACGGCGAAGCCGGACTTGCGCGGGCTGAATCACATCTTCACCTTCTTCGCGATGCCCGGCCCGATGACGGTATTCGAAGGCATTCAGGTACTCTTACCGGGCCGCTACCTGCACCTGAAGCTCGGTCGTACCCGCGTGGAAGAAGCCGTGAAACAGCACATTTATTGGGAAGTGAACTATCCCGATGCGGGGCAGGAAGACTACGGCCGCGACGAGAAAAAGACGATCGATGCCTTCGAAGACGTGCTGTTGCGAGCAGTGCAGCGGCGTCTGCGGGCCGATGTGCCGGTGGTGTCGTACCTCAGTGGCGGCGTCGATTCGTCGCTGGTCGTGGCGATGGCGAACAAGGTACTCGGTCGGCCAATTCCGACGTTCACGATCTCCGTAAAGGGCGAAGGGCTGGACGAAGAATCGCTGGCGCTCGGCGTGGCAAAGTCGCTCGGTTGCGAGCCGATCGTGGTTCCGTGCGGGCCAAACGAACTGCGTGCGGACTACCCGGAGTTGATCGCCGCGGCCGAGTGCCCCGTGATCGATACGTCGTGCTTGGGCCTGATGCACTTGGCGCGAACCGTCCACCAGAACGGCTACAAAGTCGCGCTGACCGGCGAAGGAGCCGACGAGTGGATGGCGGGGTATTCGTGGTTCAAAATCCACAAAATCCTGGGGTATACCGACATTATCCCCGGAATGTCGATGCGGTTGCGACGGCTCGGCGCGAGGCTCACCGGTCAGCCGATGTTCCCAATGGAGCAGATCCGCCGCACGCACGAAGTCCTCGGCGGGCACAACGGCTGGGTCGACTGTTACGGCCTCATGAGCATGAACAAAATCCGCTTCTTTAGCGGTGAACTTCGCGAAAAAATGCTGTCGCACTCGGCATTTGAAGATCTCGAACTCTCGCCGAATCTCCGCCGTTGGTCCCCGTTCAACCGGCAAATGTCGCTCGGTGCCCGCATCATGCTGCCCGGCCACCTCATGGCCTCGAAGGGCGACCGCGTGGCGATGCATTCCTCCGTCGAAGCGCGATATCCGTTCCTCGACGAAGACGTGCTTTCGTTCCTGGCAACGCTTCACCCGCGATGGAAATTGCGTGGCCTCACGGACAAATACATCGAGCGCAAAGTCGCCGAACGCTGGCTACCGAAAGAAGTGGCGTGGCGGAAGAAGCACATGTTCCGCGCGCCGATGGACGCCTTCGCGATGGGCGGCAAAGAACCCTGGATTCAGCAAGTGATGAGCCGCGAATCGATGGCAAAAACCGGTTACTTCGACTACGAAGCGGTGGAGAAAGCCTCGGCAAAGGTTGGCACGATGCGCCGCGGTTTCGCCCGAACCGGCCTCGAGATGGGCCTAACCGCCGTGACCGCGACGCAGTTGTGGCACCACCTCTACATCAGCGGCGACCTGTGCGATCTGCCGAGGGTAGTGGCCGTTGGGTAGCAGTCACTTTCGTTTGGCCGCTGTCTGGTTGCCAATACGATCCCGCAGCAGCCTCCGAAGTGGCGTGGCGATCACTTCCCCGTCAGCTCATTTGCCAGATCATCGCGGTCGTAGAGTTTGCGTAGGGCTTCGAGTACGCTGCGCGAATGGACGGCGATGTGCCGCGCTTGTTCGTCGGTGTAGACGAAGTTGCGGACGAGGCCGTGGCGGTTGCGGTCGAAGTTGATGCCGACGAGTTCCCCGGCGCGATTCAACACGGGCGAACCGCTGTTGCCGCCGATCGTGTCGGCCGTGCTGACGAAGTTGAATGGCGTCGTGAGGTCCAGCTTCGCTTTGCCTTCGCGCCAGCGTTTCGGCATGTCGAACGGCTCGCGATGTTCGAGTGCTTCAGCCTTCGCGAAGGCGCTGCCGAACGTCGTGTGGAACGGCAACTTCGTGCCGTCGACTTCGTACCCCTTCACGGTGCCGTACGCCAACCGCAGTGTGAAGGTGGCATCGGGGGCGACGGTGTTGCCGAGCGCCGCGAAGCGGAGTTTCGCGATCTCGCCGTAGGCTTGGCGTTCGGGTTCCTCGACCTCATTTTCGTACTGTTTGCGTAACTCACGCGAGGCGACATCGATCGCCACCATCAGTCGAATCATCGGGTCGGTACTCGCAGCGATTGCGGGTTTACCGCCTTCCAGCAAGGCTTTTCGCACGTTCACGTCGAAGAGTTTGCACCCGGCGATCAGTTCCGCCGCCCGTTTAGCGGGGTTCTTCCCGGCTAAAACGAGCTTCACCGTCGGGTGCTCGCCGCCGAGGTTTTCGGCGAGGAACGCGAGCGAGGTTTGCAGTTTCACTCGCTCCAACTCCGGCTCGATCGGCGCGGGCGACAGTAGCGCGAACCGCAGCGATTCCAAGTTGGAATCGCGATATTCGCGCAGCCGCGCCGACGATGCCTTCGGTAGCTCGTCGGCCATCCGCACGCAGTGCCGAGCGATCGGGAACAACTCGCTGAAGAACGCCTGCCCCGTTTCGAGTAGTGCATGTTCCTTCTCGAACGTTGCATAGTGTTTTTGAATGTCGGCGATCGTTTCCCATTCCGATACCCGATTCGACGTGCCAATCAGTTCGCGTTCACTGCGTTCTTTTTGTGCGAGTATCGCCGGATCGAGCAACCCTTGCAGTTGCCCGCTGAAGGCTTTGCGGGCGTTCGCTACGCGGTGCAGGTCGGTGGCGGCTTGCCGTTTTTGTTCCGGGCCTCGCTCCGAATATTGCGCGAGCGCGGCCTCGAACGTTCGCAAGCGATACAGCGTAAACGGCAACGTCACATCGCGGCGATGTTTCAGTTTCGCTAGGGTTTCCAGCCGTTGCGTGACGCCGGGGTGACCGGTAACGAACGCGAGGTCGTTCTCCAGCGGCCCCGTGACGCTCCAGTTGAAGTGATGGCTCGGCTTCACGGGCGCATCGTTTTCGTAGGCGCGGAAGAAAGCGAAATCGAGGCCGTGCCGCGGATACTCGAAGTTGTCGACGTCGCCGCCGAACGCGGCAATGTTTTGTTCGGGTGCAAACACCAAGCGCACATCGGTATACTTCTTGTAACAGTATAAGTGGTACGCGCCTCCTTGATACAGCGCGACGACATCCGAACGCAGCCCCGTCTTCGCCAGCGACTCTTTCTCGATCTCGCCGAGAACCGCACGCCGCGCGGTCGCCGCTTCCGCCGCTTTCAACTTCGGCTTCACGGCTGCATTTACGCGCGCCGTCACATCCTGAATCGACTGCAAGACGTTGAGTTCGAGATCGGGACACTTTCTCTCGTCGGCTCGCACCTTTGCCGAGAAGCCATCGCGGAACAAATCGCTCGTGGACGTGCTGAGTTTTTGAAGTGCATCGGCGGCGATATGGTGGTTCGTCACGATCAACCCGTTCGCCGACACGAACCCGCCGGAGCCGCCGTTGTTGAAGCGGACCGAGGCTTTCATCGCGCGCTCGAGCCACGCATCGGTCAGCGCGAAGTCGTACTTCGCCTGCAACGCCTTACGCGGCGGATCGCTGAGCAACCACATTCCCTCATCGGCAAACGAAGTCATCGTGCCCCCGGCCAGTAACAGTATCGCCGCAAGAGTTCGGTACGCCATCGGTAACCCCCGTGCAGATTGAAAACACTAGTTTATGTAGAGTCGAACGAAGTCACCGTTCGCGGGTAAGCAAACCTACTCCCCAGCGAATGGTTTTGTATATCGTCACGTACCGGTTACGTGGAATTTCCCTGAAGGAGCCAGAATGCACGACGTGACCAAGTGGCTCGGTTGCTTTGGGCTACTCTTGTTTGTGGTCGTGTTGTTCGTGCTGGTTGCTATGAACGCGAACCTGTTCGGCGGGATAGCGAAGCGAGCGAAAGTTCGGAAGAGCGACATCCGCAGCTACGCCAAGCGGTATCTGCGGAAGTTCCCCGATTCGGGCCGCAAGGGGCTTCGCGAAGCGCTTCGGCAAGAGTTCGTACCCGAGCGCGTCGCCGGCCGCGATACCGACAAGGAACTGCTCGGCTGCTTGCTTTTCGGCATGATCGGCTTAATCGCGTCCGCAGTCACGCAGGCAACCGCCGCCAAAATGGGCGACGACGACATCCAGCGAATCAAAGACATCATCGAAGACGCGATCGACGATCTGCTCGGCACGGAGGGGGAATAGGCGAGCGGGTTGGCGTCTAAACAGTCTCGGTCAATCGAGAATCGGTGGAATCGCGGACGGCAAACCGACACGCATGAAAAACCGAGCAAAGGCTTGAGAAAAGTGTTCGAGGAACGGGGAATCCAGTCGCCATCGCGATGCGTGCGAAGCCGCATGTTGCGATAGATATTCAAACGGCAGGCTGTAGATCTCTCGAAAATCCACAACCAACGCATCGCGGCCTTTTTCTGGGGTCGATGGCGAGGCGAGAAGGTGAAGCCCTTCACGACGCCCCTTGCGAACCTCTTCCCAGGCCCCTTTCTTCCCGAACATCGGATTGGTTTCTTCGTATTTCGCCAACGTGCGGATCGGACAAAGCGCGACCAGACCGCTCTTCACATCCACCAAATCGCAGGTTTGTGTGATGACCACAAAGTCGGCACTGCGAATCGAGATTTCTTGCGGAAGTGTCGAAGAACCAAACTCTCTTGGAACGTACGGAATTAAGCAGCGAGTCAGGTAATCCCCCTGCGCGAGATCGCTACCCGCGATCGATTTCCAAAACGGCACCATGACGCCTAATCCTCAGGATAGGGCAGTGGGGGAATCTCTCCTGCGTAGACGAACCGCACTTGCAACTTGCCGACTTCGGGAAGCGGAACGGTTCGATAATCGAAATCATCGCCAAGAGTCTCAAGCGGGTACTCGCCAACGGGGAGGGTCGGAACCGCTTGCTCGTCGGCGGCCAATTCCAAGTCGTCGAGCGAGATTGTGATGCGTCGATTCTCAGGAATGGCAACCGGCTTCAACGGGCGGAAAACGCCCTTTTCAAAAACCGTTTCTATCGTCGTTGTCATGCGGTTATCCTCTCTCGGCATTGTAGCAAGTTAGCCAAGTCACGCTCCCCCTTGCCTTCGTACTCCATCCGACCTCGAAAGGCGTCTGCGAACGCGGATCGCGCACGCGCTCCGCTACGAAGACTGCGCGTCGCGGCTAATTCTGCACCGTCAGTCGCCGATCCAGACACTCATCACGATGTGGCCGTTGTTACGTTCGCCACGTGGTGTTCGTTCGAAACCGCATCGCTCGTAGAACCGGATGGCTCGTGTATTGTCGCGGTGTACCGTCAGCACGAGTGACTTGAGTTTGTCGGTTGCTCCATCCGGCCAATCGTGGGTGAGTTGCCGAGCTTCCGCGATCAGGTGTTCGATGATCTGGAGCGAATACCTCCACTCCGGGTCGGACGGCTGACCGATAAACTGCTCGGCAATTCCCAGCATGGGAAGCAACACGATTTTCGTGTATGCACCATCAGGGAGCGGCCACTTCCACCGAGATGTCCCGATCGATCCGAAGCCGACGATTTCCCTTGCTTCTGTCTCGAAGAGCCAGACGCGAGTGCCTCGCTTCATCGAATCGAATACGTCCGAGCCGAGAATCCACTCGGCGACATGCCTCGACCAGAGTTCTCCACCACACGAAAAGCCGGCCAGGCGAACCTGGTCGGCTTCGGTGAACGGCACTGCGTACAACTGATGCGGATGGGGCGTCATCCGCGACTTTCGGTTTCAGGCCGGGTTGGTAGCGACTTCGCCCGAACCTTGGGCCGGTTCCTTTTCGACGTATCCGAGAACGCGGCGGCCTCTGCCGTCGTCATCACATAATCGTCCTGTTGAAATTCGGCAACGGCATCCAGCATTTCGGCCACGTCGATGTCCGGCCAGATTTCGCGCGGATGCACGTTGAGAGCCTCCGCCAGTTTCAGGATGGTTTTCTTCTGGGGACGGCACGCGCGATTGAGCATTTGGGAAATCGCTGGCTGGGAGCAACCGGCCCGATTCGCTAGCTCCTGTTGCGAAATCCGTTTCACGTCCATCAACTCCCGGAGGCGTTGGGAAAACGTCTCTTCTTGCGTGTCCATTTTCGCAACTTCGCGAGCCAACGCAGGACTTTGCTTGGCGACGTACGCTTCGGACGCAACCAGATCCTGCCCGTACTCCCCATCGTCTTCGCACGGGTTGAGGAACAGCGAGTCGGCAATCGTCGACAACGCTCGCGTGCGCTCGGACACCGTCGTGCGCGAATCCTTCACCACGTTCAGGAGTGAAACGACCACCTGTTGCACGTCGTCGCTGCATTCAGTCAGTGCGCCCAGAAACCGTTTGCGGTCCGCCACGGGCATCGATCGCATCCACGCGAACAGGCACGCGACGGAGTCGAGTCGCGTCACGGTCTGCGGGTCGTCGAGTGTCAGTGTTTCCGTCATCGTCGTCCTCCCATCCAAGCAAATTCAACCGACCAAACGCTCGCGGGCGATTCGTTCGCGCCCCCGAAGAATCTCGGTGGTTGTCGCAGTGAGCGATTCATCGGATCGAATCACGGCCAAGACACAGATCGTTCCGTCCGTTAAATCGAGTACGAACAGCGTCTCATCGGGAATCCGAAAGCAGTGCAGGTCGCCTGCCAGAGAATCGGCAGGTTGCCAAAACCGGAGTTTCATCGCATGGCGTCGCAACTGGAATCTCGCCGCCAATCTGGGCATTACCAAATGGTGCATGTCCTGAAACGCAGGCCGGCAGATCCGGACTTTCCGAAGGGTATCGGGTGCCGTCATAACAGAACTATAACCTTTCTCTCGCCCGAGTCAAGGGGACGCTGGTGGATGGCGGGCAAATAATTGTCGTAACCACCGCCCAAAAATACATTTGGGACGAATACCGAACGGTCGAATCTTTCATCGCCCAACCCGTTATTCTCTCACTCTACGCCCGATTTCACCCGACATCCCACGCAGTGTCAAGCACGAATTCTTTGTTAAATATGAGACGGTTAGGCACGGTTCAAAACCCGGTTGCAGTTTTGGGCACGGTTCAAAACCCGGTTGCAGTTTTGCCAAATAAGACCACTAAAAATTTGGTTCTGGCGTGATTGGAATTGGGCGAAATCGGACGTAAGTC
>JAYVQG010000157.1:0-2034 GCA_043757025.1 Limnoglobus sp. | reverse complement strand
TTGATTCCGAAATCGGGAATGATTCCAGGGATGGGTGGGTGGGTAAGTGGTGGAATCATTCCCTGCTACCCAAAATCGCCGCAATTGGAACCAGGCCGTAAAAAGATTTGAAGAACCAGTCAGACGCGACGGCCAGAAACTCGTATTTTCTAACAACGATCCACTGTAACTCACAACGATTCATCGAAGTGAATAGTTAAGAGTTGTTCGTTGACAGTATCGTATTTTCTAACAACGATCCACTGATAACTCACAACGATTCATCGAAGTAAACAGTAGTGATTAGTCGAGAGTGGCTCGTTGATAGCGATGCAAAAAAAACTGGGTCAAGCTCTGGGTAACCGTTCTAAACGGCCCCGTGGTGAGCGGATCGACATCGATCCGAGGATGGACGGGCACTTCGCCTGTTCATCCGTTCGGTAGCTTGGCGACCTACGGTCATCGGTGGGGGGCACCGACCGCAGGCCCATCGCTTTGCGCCCCCGTCTTGCGGCGGGTTTGCCTTTTCGCGGTTGGATACGCGGCGTTGGCACCACGAGTAAAACCACAGAGCTTGGCCCCGACCCCGACCGCTAAAACCGGTGAGGTCGTTGTTTTCATGCAGCTTAGAACGGGTTCGATCGTAGCGAAAGGGCAAATTGCGAAAGATACGGAAAATTTATGGGCAATTGCGAATCTGACGGGTGTGGTGTCAACGGATCGCAACAGTCGCGACCCGTTGCGAAACATCGCCACGGGGATTTCGGGGCCGGGCGTTACTTCACGAAATCCTTCGGCAGGCGTCGCCACGAACTGTGAATGTGGTTCGCGGGGTTCTTCTGGCCATCGGCTTGCACGTTCAGAAATTCCACCACGAAGCTCGGGCCGTGGACGCGGTAGGTGTACCCTTTGCCCGGTGCGGTGTCCCCGGCGAACGCGAAATGGACGTTGCCGACGCCCGCGTCTTTGACCCGTTTGAGTTCGTCGGCTGCGACGTCGCCGGGCAGGCGATTCGCGTAGGCTTCGACCAGCTTCCACAACGTCGCTTGCTGTTCGGCCGTCAAAGACTTCGAGGGAATGCCGACCATCTCCCCAACGGCGGCATCGGCTTGGCCTTCCTTGATTTCCGGCAACAGTTTCGCCTGCTTCGCGGTTTTCACCTGCGTGTCGTTCAGCGATTGAATCAACTCTTTCGCGAGGTCTTCGATCTCGGGTAACGTCCGCAGGCCCTTCTTCGCACCCGATTTCACTTCGGCCGGGTTCGAGCCGAACAACACCGGCGATGCGGAGACGACTTCGCCTTTTTCGAGCGTCATATTGATCGACATATGGTGCCCTTCGAGCCGCCAGCCCCATTTGCCAGTGTTCGACGGTTCGCCGAAGATACTCACGAAGTACCAGTTCGGGTTCCGCGTCATCGCACCGGTTGGGCCTTCAAAATCGCGAAGGATGCCTTCGAGGCTCATGATCGTCGTCGCTTGCTCGAAACCTTTCGTGCTGAGTCCGGTTTTCAGAATTGCGATGGCGGCGGACTTCTGCTCGGAGTTCATTTCCTCCATGCGAACGCCCTTGCGGGTGAAGTTCTTTTGCTTGTCCTGTTGCGGCGTGAAGTACCACGCTTCGCGATGCGGATCGTCGAAATCGAAGCTCGCTTTCTTGCGAAGTTCCGGCGGCAGCGTACCGAGAAACGCATTCGCGGCCTCGGTCATTTTCGCCCCGCTCGGCTTCGCCGACTGCGCGACGAGTGCCACCGAAATGACCACCGCGACCGTCGCAGCGAGGAAGAAAGGTCGTGCCATACGAGAGACAGCCATGTTCGCGTCCATGAGGGTACAAAGAGAAGTCGTGTGATCGAGGATACGCCATCGGCACGCTCGTGTGAACCCTCAATTCGTTTCTGGTCGCGCAACGAGTCGCATTTACCTATACATCGAGCGGGGTGATTCGATACGTTTTGTTGGCCTGGTTTCAATTGCGGCGATTTTGGGTAGCAGGGAATGATTCCACCACTTACCCACCCACCCATCCCTGGAATCATTCCCGATTTCGGAATCA
>JAYVQG010000156.1:0-28772 GCA_043757025.1 Limnoglobus sp. | reverse complement strand
ACCCCTGGGTTGCGCTCGTAGCCATGGATGCCTCAAAACTAAACAAAATGAAGTCTCGCCGTGCCTGAAAGGCAATTTAGCGCAACTTCAAAACGCGCTAGCGAGGGATTACTGTCGTTTCTGCGATGTCGTGCCTGATAGCTGACAGCCGAAGGCGAGCTGATAGCTGACAGCCGAAGGCGAGCTGATAGCTGACAGCCGAAGGCGAGCTGACCGCTGATAGCCGAAGGCGGGCTGACCGCTGATAGCTGACAGCCGAAGGCGAGCTGACCGCTGACCGCTGATAGCCGAAGGCGAGCTGACAGCTGATAGCTGACAGCCGAAGGCGAGCTGACCGCTAATTCCGACTGAATGGTAACTTGCGGCGGGAATCTAACCCGAGTGGGTCGGACAAGAATTTGGCGTAGCAGTGTCCGCAAAGGTCGTACTCTTTTTTGGCGAATACGTGAGACATTTCGACGGTCTCGAAGTCGCTTTGCGATTCGTTGCGTTCCATCTCAGACAACAGATCATCCATCTCTTCGACGGCATCGGTGTCGGCTGCGGTATCGAACTCCGCCGTCTCGGTTATCGCAAACCCCTCGATTCGCACTGCATAGTGGTTATCGCAATGAGGGGCGAGTGTCTTCCCACACAGATCGCACGAAAAATGGCGCATGTAACAATTCTCCGGATGACGTCGAACCATCATCTTACGATCTCTGCGTTCGTAATGAAATCCGAGAATTGTGCGCGGGCAACGTTACACATCGCACGCCGCTATCGCTTGTTTCAACCCGGCCAATGGGTTTCGCGTCGGGATGAATTCGTGGCCGACGTAGCCTTCGTACTTCACTTGCACCAGCTTCTTCATCACGGCGGGGTAGTAGATTTCCTGATTCTCGTCGAGTTCGCCGCGGCCCGGATTTCCGGCGGTGTGGATGTGGCCGATCATCTCTTTGCACTCTTCGATCCGACGAATGAGGTCGCCGTGCATGATCTGCACGTGGTAAATGTCGAACAGCAACTTCACCCGTGGCGAACCGACTTTCCGAATGATCGACATCACCCAATCGAGATCGTCGCCCTGATAGCCGGGGTGGCCGGTCATCGGGTCCGAACCGTCGCGGCTGTTCAGGTGCTCGATGCAAAGCGTGATGCCCGCTTTCTCGGCGTGCCCTGCGACGAGCTTGATCCCTTCGACGCAGTTTTTGAAGGCATCGTCGCGGGAAATCTCGCCGCTCTTGGGGTCTTCGGGTTTGTTCCACTTCATGCCAACGAAGCCGATGACACTCGGGAACTTCGCCTCGGCACACGCATCGATCACCGACTTCGTTTTCGTCACGAGTTCATCGCGGTGTGCGAGGTTGTTGAAGCCGCGTGGGAAGCCCATGCCGTTCGAGGTGATGGCACTGACGAGGCCGTGCTTCTTCAGCGTGGGGAAGTCGCTCGGCATCGCGAGTTCGACCGACGGCACGCCGAGCGACGTGGCGACTTCGCAGACTTTCTCGAAGCTCCATTTCTCGCCGCGTGCCGAGAAGCACCAGGAGCAAATCGAGTGTTTGATGCGGCCATTTTTCGCGACGCCCTCGGCCGCCACTGCGGGGAGTGCCGTGGCCGTGCCGATCGCCGCAGAGGCTTGGATCATATGTCGCCGTGTGATACGAGGCATGAGAGCGTTCCTTGAGGTGAGAGTGGGAACCACAAGGAACGTGTTATCCTTCGGGTCGATTTTGGGTAGATATCCCAGACTCAAACACCTATTGAGACTGCGGATTTCGCATCCAATTCGACTTTGGCCACGAGAAAACCGGCCGACTGCACCTGTATGCTGGCGGAGCGAATCGCTTCTTCGAGCGAGTCCGATTCCCGGTCGAAATGAATCCATGCACGGCCATCACTGGAAGCAGGTGTTCCATCATCACAGCCTGCCGAAAACAAAGCATCTGCATGAACGTCGGTGATCTCTGCGATCCCTTTCAGTACTACGTCAAACTCGTAAGTCTTCATGTCAATGGCTCCTTCAGTGCGGACACGCGTCGACGTAGCGACGAATGGTAAATGCGTGGTTCTCGGGAACTCGCGGTGTGCCATAAACTGTAATGATACATCCACCACGCGATTGTGTACGGCAATATAATCGTCCCCAAGCATGGGCGCGCGGGCCAGACTTCACAAGCCGCCAGTCCCTTGCGATGGCGTACTCGACTGCGTCCCGAATGTGCTTGTTCGGATGATTGCTCACATTTTAGCCTTTCAATTGCCTAGTTTTTGCGCCTCGCGAAGAGTTCTAAGCGAAACACCCGGATTTTGCGAGTCTCACGACCGCCCTTCGCTACGCAAAGCCTACGCTACGCGGCTAAACGTCGAGCAATCCCCCACTCACTTCTTGACGGCGCGAACCATGACGGCGACCGTCACGCCTTTGCCGGCTTTGGCCTCGGCGGGTCGCTCGGCACCCGGTAGGCCCGAGTAGATCGTCAGTTTGTCGTCTTTCCACGTGAATCGGCCGAGAATAGGCTTGGCCGGTGCGGTGATCGGCGTGATATCGAAGAAACCGTTGTCGGAATCGAGCGAGACGATCGCTTTCTCGACTTTGTCTCCGAGGGTGATCCAGATGACATCGCGGTAGATGTCCATCGTGCCAGTGCTTAGTTCCTTTCCTTCCTGGACCGCCGAATACTTCCACTCACCGGCCAAATCCTTTAACTCGCGGATACCTTTGGGCACTCGTTCAAATTCGATCAAACTCGTGTCTGAGTCTTTCTCCACCTTGAACTCGGTTGGGAGCGGTTTGCCGGGGAAGGATGAACAAAAGCGAAGTGTGTCGCCTTTCAACTCGTAAATCCCTTCCGCTTTGTTCTCCACGACAGATTCCCTGGTTCTCGTGCGTCCCGTCGCTATCATCTGTTTTGGCGACTTTGAGACATCGATCACGACCTGCATTTTCAGCTTTTGGCTTTCTTCGGGGCCATCGATGGTGAAGACGGTGTCGCCGACGAACTCCCAGCGCATCGGCTCGATTTCCTTGGCCGGTGCAACACCGCGTGTGGTCTCGAGCTTCGTGACGCGCCACACGCCTTGCAGTTTCTTCAGCTCGGCGGCTTCGGGCGTCTCTTTCTTGGGCGCTTTCGCTTCGGGCTTGGGCAGGCGTTCCAGTTCGACCAGCCCATCGTTGCCTTCCTTCGCCACTTTGAACTCGGTCGGTCGCACTTTGCCGAAACAGATGCGCAGTGTGTCGTCCTTGAACTCGTAGATGCCTTCCAATTTCGTGCCGACCTGCGCCTCCGGAACGGGTGGAGCCGTCATCGTGATTTGCTTCGGAGACTTCGTTGCATCGAATGTGAATTTCATCTTCACCTCCTTGCCCGGGCCGTCTTGACAGGAGATCGTATCGCCGGTGAACTCCCACCGCATCGATTCGATTTCCTTCGCCGTGGCGATACCCGGATCGCCCACCAACTTCGTCACCCGCCATCGGCCTTGGAACTTCTTCAGTTCGCTGACCGCATCGGGCATGCGCTCCAATTCGATCAGCCCGCCATCGACACCTTGCTCCACCTTGAATTCGGTCGGTCGGGTATCGCCCATGCAGATCCGGAGCGTGTCGCCCTTCAACTCGTAGATGCATTCGATTTTCCGTCCCGGCTTGTCCTCATCGTCGGTCAGCTCAGTCTGAGTGATCCGTTTCGGCGATGTGGACGCATCGAGTGCAATACGCGACTTGTGCCGCTTCTCATCAGGCCCGTCGATGGCGGTGACTATCGAACCGACGATCTCCCACCGCATCGGTTCGATATCCTTGGCCGGCGCGACACCGCGATTGTTCTCGATTTTTGTTATCCGCCACACGCCTTGTAGCTTCTTCAGATCGGCGGCTTCAGGCGTTTCTGGCACGGGTGCCTTCGTGGCGGGTTTCACTTTCGCCGCCGGTGTCGGTTCTTCGGGGCCGGGGCCTGCGGTCCGTGCCATCATCCCGACACTGCCGGTCAGCAGCAGTGTCGCCAGTATGCCGCCGCCGATCCATTTCGCTTTTGCATTCGCCATGACGATCGAAACCTCGCGTGAAAGTTCGGAAAGAAGTGTCGGCACCGCCGACGGGGTCGTCGCCATCATCACCGCCGCCCGCACCGTTGCAGCGGGAACGCTGACACCTGCCAGAATTGCGGGGAGTGCCATACCCCGATGGGTCAGTCGAACCCGCAAGCGATCCTTGGCGCGGGCCAGTCGGCTCGCCACCGTGCCGACCGCCCAACCGAGCCGGTTCGCTGCTTCGACGTGCGTGCAATCCTCGAAGAAACAGAGCAGCACCGGCAAGCGAAACTTGTCCGGCAGCCGTTCGACTTCCTCGATGACCGCCACCGAACATTCGTTCGGCTCGGCCGGTTCCACGCCCATTTCTAAGGTCGCTTCGGTCACGTTCCCGACGCGCTTGCGCACCCGAAGGGCCGCATTCCGCGCCACCCGGAACAGGTACCCCGCAACCGTCGATCCCCGCACCGAACCCGCCTTCCGCGCCAACACGAGAAACGTCGTTTGGAAGGCGTCTTCGGCCGAATGCGCATCGTGCGGCAGTTCGCACCGGCAGACCCGCCAGACGAGATCCGCGTGCCGACGAACGAGCAACTCGAACGCCGCGGCATCGCCGTTCCCGGCAAACCGCGCGAGCAACTCCGCATCCGGAACCGAAGTATCGTCCGTAGCGAGCGTCAACAAATACGCAAGAGAACCCGACCGCATGGCACACCCATAGTGATGATTCCAACGCAATTACAGAGCCGCGCCGAGGGGAGATGCATCCCGGACTTACAAATTTTTCAGACAGGATTAGCAGGATGGAACAGGATTTAAGACGAAACTTTGTATTTAATAGTTTCTAATTTTATCGTGTTAATCCTGCTAATCCTGTCGTTATTTCAGTGCCCGCTTCAAAGGGCAGTCGTCGCGGATGGGGTCGCCTTTGCGATAATGTGCGAGTAATTCGTGGGATCGCCGCGCCAGCATTCGGCGGACTTCGCGGCGTTCGCCTTTGACGCGAGGAATCGCCATGCCGTCGTAGCCGGTGGTTTGGTGACGCATCCAGGCGATGACGGCGGCTTCGGCGCGTTCTTCAACGGGGATGCGTTTCGTGCGGGCCACGGTGCCACTACCGACCGGCGTGGCATGTGCGGTGACGGCCTCCGCGAGTTGCGTGGCAATCTCGGCGTGGCTTGCGTGGAAGCCCAGAAACGCGATGACTGCGCCGTGGAAATCGTCGATGTAGGCATCTTGCGCCTTTTCGCGACGTTGGGCATCCGCGACTTTTTTCTTTGCGAAACTCTCCGTAGATCGCTCGGCTACGAGGTCCGCACGGATGCGCTCAACCGTAGTGGCCGCCGTCCAGATGCCGCGCGAGAACGTCTTGCGGCCCCGCTTCTCTTGGACGATCCAATGCTCGCCCGCCGCTTTCACCCGTCGCGTAACGGCGGGATCGCCAGGCGGCACGAGCACCCAGCCATCGGGTACCGTGCGAATGCGACCATCCGTCGCCCGCACGCTATTCGGCTTCGGGCCAGGGCCAAAGATGTTGTCCGCCACGGGCACGGCAGGTTGGTTTTGTGGAGTCTTCTGCATCCCTTCTTTCATACCGATTGTTTGTTCTCTGACTATTTCACGACCCGTACGCTGATACCGCTCGTGGTGGCGTCGCCGGTTTGCCAGATGCGGTGCGTCTGCTTCTGGAAGTCGGCTTCCTTCGCTTTGTAAATGTCGCAAAAGGTTTGTGGGTTGCGGTCGACGAGCGGGAACCAACTGCTCTGCACGTGGACCATCAGGCGGTGGCCGGTGCGGAAGGTGTGGCAGATGTCCGGCATCGTAAATTTCACCGAAGTCATCTTGTTCGGCTCGAATGCTTCGGGCGTCTCGAAACCGTTGCGGAACTTGCCGCGGAACGGCTCGCCGCGAACGAGCATCTGGAAGTTACCCATCCGCACGCCCGCCGGGTTCGGGTCGGTATCGGGGGCATCGGCCGGGTACACATCGATGACCTTCACCACCCAATCGGCATCGGTGCCGGTCGTGCTCACTTGTAATTGCACGTCGATCGGCCCGCTCAGCGTTAGGTCGTCCTTCAAAATCGGCGTCTGGTAGACGAGCACATCGGGGCGGCGCGAGGCGTGGCGCTGGTCGGCGACCATGTATTCGTAATCCATTTTGACCGTCGTTCGTTCGAGGAACGGCACCGGCTTCGCGGGGTCCGAAACGAACTCGTCGCTCGTCGGCGATCCGGTCTCGAACGTCGTCTCGAGGCGTCCGCCACGGTTCAGGTGGAACTCGATTTTCTGCGTCGTTTTCGGCGGCCATGCATCGTATTTCCGCCAGACATTCGTACCCGACTCGAACACCCACGCCTCCGGTGCCACGAACTCGCCTTCGCCCTTCAGCAGCTTCTTGAAGAACGGCAGTTCGATCTTCTCACGATAGAATTCCGCCGTCTTTGAACCGAAGCGGATGTTCCCCAACGACGACCCCTCGCCACGGCTCCAACCGCCATGATCCCACGGTCCCATCACGAGGAAATTGTTCGCGTTTTCCGGGCTGCCGCGCTCGGTGTTCTTGTAGCATTCGAGCGAGCCGAACAGGTTCTCCGCATCGTACCAACCGCCGACGGTCATCGTGGCCGGGCGGATGTTCTTGAGGTGCTGACGAATGTTCTTCGACTTCCAGAATTCGTCGTAGGTGCCGTGTGCCATCATCTCGTTCCAAAACGCGATTTCGCCCTTCAGGTACTTCTTATCCGCGTTGGCGAGCGGCCCCATTTGCAGGAAGAAATCGTAGCCGTCGGGCGTGTCGTGATCGAACGGCAATCGGCCGAACTTCGCAGACGGTTCCGGGCGAATTTTGCCGAACGCCGCCATGAAGTTGAAGCCGTGCGGCAGGAACAGGCAGCCGTTGTGGTGGAAGTCGTCGCCGATGAACCAGTCCGTCACCGGGGCTTGCGGCGAACAGGCTTTGAGCGCCGGGTGCGCGTCGATCATCCCCGCCGCCGTGTAGAAGCCGGGGTACGAAATCCCCGACTGCCCGACCTTGCCGTTGTGGTTCGGCACCTTGTTCAGCAGCCATTCGATGGTGTCGTAAGTGTCGGTACTTTCGTCGAAATCCTTCGGCCCCTTCTTCGGGTTGTGCGGTCGCACGTTCGTGAACTCGCCTTCGGACATCCAGCGACCGCGCACATCCTGATACACGAAAATAAACCCGTCGAACGCGAACAGCTTCGACGGCCCGAGCGTGGCGCGATAGTTATCGACGCCGTACGGCGCAACGCTGTACGGCGTGCGGTTCAACATCATCGGGTATTTCTTCGTGTCGTCTTTCGGAACGTACACCGCCGTGAACAGCTTGACGCCATCCCGCATCGGAATGCGATACTCGTACTTCGTGTAGTTCGCGAGAATATGTTCGCGCAGCAACTTGGCTTCCTCTGCGGGCGACAACACCACCGCAGGCGTTTGCGCGAAAGCAGGCAGAGCGAATACGAGAAAGAGAATCGAAGTCAGGCATTTCATCGTGTAGTTATCCCGTAATAGATCATCGTCCGAGCACGAGGATACCCGAAATGGAACGCAAGTGCGAATCGCGAAGCCGTCCACTCACTCCTCGCGTCGCCATACGCCCAGCAAGTTGGAGAAGTCGTCGGTCCAGATCGGGCCTTCGCTCGGTTGTAGACGCTCCCACTGTTTCGGAGGTTTGCCGAAGCCGTTGGGGTTGCGGGTTGCGAACACCCAGATCGACTTTTGCTTGCCGCTATCCAACTCCTCTTTACTGATGAATCGCTCGTCTTCGTAGAGGATCTGGAAGTTCGGGTCGGCATCTTTCAATAACCGGCCCACTAATGGCGGCAGATCGAGATAGCGATTCGACACGTGAAATGCGAGCGTACCGTTGGGGCTTAGCTTCTGGATGTACAGTGCGAACGCCTCGCGGGTGAGGAGGTGAACGGGCACCGCGTCCGAACTGAAGGCATCGAGCGCGAACAGATCGTATGCACCATCGGGTGCGTTCATCAGTTGTCGCCGCGCGTCGCCGAGGACGATCTCGCAGCGCGCCGGGCAGTTCGCGAGGAACGTGAAGTAGCGTGCGTCTTTGGCAATGGCCACGACGGCGGGGTCGATCTCGTAGAAGGTCCAATCTTGCCCGGCCTTGGCGTACGCTGCCATCGCGCCGCAACCGAGGCCAACCACGCCGACCCGCTGCGGTGCGGGCAACGTGCCGAACAACCGCCCGAGTGGCCCCTGGCGGTGATAGTACATCAGCGGTTCGGGCATCCCCCGCTCGCCGATGCGTTGCTGGCCGTGTTGCGTCGTACCGTGGACGATCATCACGTACTGTTTGTCCGCCGAGCGCGTCACCCGGAGCGTGCCGAAGAAGTTTCGCGATGTTTCCAAAATCTCGCCGTATGGACTCGACGCGAACGAACCGACAATCAGCACGGCCGCGAGGCAGAGCGCGAAGCGCAACGGCTGCCAAACGAGCGCGAACGCGAACGCCGCCGGGATGCCGAAAGACAACCCGCCGCGGATCAGCCGCATATCGAGGAGTTCCTCATCGACCGGCTTACCGATCCATTCGGGCAAGCCCACAACGATCAGCGCGGTGAAGGCGGCGAGCGCCATCACCCAGAGGAGATCGGTCGATTTCCACTTCACGGGAACCGCATCGACGGGGGGCCGTACGAGTGCCACCAGCACGACCGCGATCGGGTATTCGAGGTAGCCGAACTTTGCGAACAGCAGCGGCGCGAGAAACGCATTGACCAGCCCACCGAGCACGCCGCCGACGGAGATCCACAGGTAGAACGCGGTGAGGTATTTCGGCGCGGGTCGGTCGGCCGCCAACTCGCCGTGACACAGCAACGCCACCGCAAAGAACGCGAGCAAGTGAATGCCCGCCACCATCGCCATCGGCTCGGTAGCGCGGGTTAGTAGCGACACCACGAGGAAGCAAAGCAGCATCGGCGTGAATCGCCCCGTGATGCGCCGCGCACTCGCCGGCCAGCGTGCAAACACGATCACGAAGCTCAGCAAGTACAACCCGAGTGGCACGACCCACAACAACGGCACGGGGGCAATATCGGTGGTCAGGTGCGCCGTCACGCTCATCAGGAAGCTCGAAGTGAGTGCCGCCAGCCCCACCCAGCGTAGCCGTCGCGTCCGGTTCGGCGGCGGTTCGTTCGTCGCTTCGATTACCGCGGTTGTCGTCGTTTTTGCCAACGCACCGCAGACGGCGATCAGCGCGATGCAGCCGACGAACGCCGCACACCAGACGGTGCGTTGCTCGCTGAGCGCGAGCCACGGTTCGACCGCGAACGGGTAGCCGAGCAAGCCGAGGAAACTGCCCGCATTGCTCGCTGCATAGAGCGCGTACGGGTTGCGCGTGCCGGTCGTGGCGTACCACGATTGCAACAGCGGGGCCGTCGTGGCCAGCACGAAGAACGGCCCGCCCACCGAGAGCAACAACACGAGCAAGATCGAAAGAATCGGCGACTCCGCATCGGCCGGCAACCGGTTCGCATCGGGGCGCAACATGCCGAACGCCAGAAACCACACGGCACCGAGGATCAGCGTGGCGATGTGAATGCGTCGCTGCGCGCGAACCGATGCAATTCGACTGAGCCGATGCGCGTATAAGTATCCGAGGAGCAACATCGCCTGAAAGAATACGAGGCACGCATTCCACACGCCGGGCGTACCGCCGACGAGTGGCAACAACTGCTTGCCGATCATCGGCTGCACCAGAAACGACAGTGCCGCCGATAGAAACATCGTTGCGGCAAACAGGGCGACACGCACCGGGAAACCTCTGCGAAGAATGTACGGTTGGCTGTGTTGACGATATTAACTTCGACGCAAGTAGTCCGTCGGCACACATGACCTCGACGGTTATGACGAAGATTCCGTCATGTCGGGCAACGCAATCCGCCGATGTTTACGACATGGCTAAACTGACCTGCCGCAAGTACGTGAAGTGGCTGCCTGCCCTGATGCTCGGCGGATGTACGTCGCCGCAGATTGCGGTACGGCCGAGTTTGCCCATTCCGCCTAAGGCAGTTTTGAAGGATGTCGTTCGCACGGAAGATGCGAAGCCAATCGAACGAGTCGCTGCGACTTCGGGGCCGATTCTTGCACTCCCGGAACTGATTTCGCTGACGGTCGAACGCAATCCGCGTCTGGCGCAAGTGGCATGGGCCGTCGAGTCGGCGCGAGGGCGTGCGATTCAGGCGGGGTTGTACCCGAACCCGACGTTGAGCATCACCGGCGATGAACTCGGCGACCGCACCGGGCCGGGCGGCATCTGGACGGCACCGCACTTCAGCCAGGAAATCGTCACCGCCAACAAACTCGGTTTGTCGAAAGCGGTCGCGCTGAAGGAAGTCGATCAGGCAACGCTCAACACGGTTGCGGAGCGGTATCGGCTGTTCACGGATGTTCGCCAAAGTTATTACGCGGTGCTGTTGTTACAGAAGCGGGCGGAGATCTTGCGCGAGTTGATTACACTCGCCGAGAAGTCGGTCGACAACGCGAACAAGCTCTTGAAGTCGAAGGAAGGCAGTGCGCTCGACGTCGTGCAGTTGGAGGTCGATCAGGAGCGGTTTCGCGCGGAATATGAGGCGACGAACCGCGCCATACCTGCGACATTCCGAAAACTCGCGGCGAGTGTCGGTCAGCCCGATCTGCCCGAAACCACAGTGAGTGGCGATCTCGAACTGCCGTTGCCGGAGTACGATCTCGAAAAGGTCAAAGCCTACGTTCTCAGCGTTCACCCCGAAATACGTTCCGCACAAATCGGCGTCGATCGCGCGCAACTCGTCCTGCAACGGGCCATCGTCGAGCCGAAGCCAAACGTGACGCTGAGCACGGGTTACGTTCGCCAGAATCAGAACAAGTCGAACGACTGGGTGATCTCCGCGAGCTTGCCGTTACCGACGTGGAATAAAAACCAGGGGAACATCTTCGCGGCGAAGGCGCAACTCAGCGAGTCGATCAACGGCGTCGTTCGCGTACAGAACGATTTGGTGACGCGGTTATCGACGTCGTTTGCCACGTACATCAGCGCACAGAAACGTGCCGAAAAGTATCGGGCAGCGATTATTCCGAAAGCCGAGGAGAGCTATCGGCTCTCGCTGAAAGCGTACCAAGGCGGGCAGTTCGAGTATCTGCGCGTGCTGCAAGCCCAGCGCGTGTTAGCCGAAACGCGGCTGGAATACGTGCGGTCGCTCGGCGAGATGTGGCAAGCCGGTAGCGAGATTGCGGGCTTCATGCTCGAAGACCAATGGCCCGCACAAACGAACTGAAGCGTTGCCCAATCTCGTCGGATCGCGTAAACTATCGTCATGTCACTGCTCTGGCGAACTCGATTTCTGATGTTGGCGCTGTTGGCGTGCCTGCCAATGCTGACGCCACCGAGCTTCTGTACGTGCCAACTCCTTTCGATATGCGGTCTACAAACCGAGCATACTTCAGATGCGCCGACGAATGACACGGCACTGTCACAAGCCGATTCGGAGTGCCACTGCGCCGCCCGAATCCCGACGATCGTGCCACAAAACGACGCGCCGGCTACGGTCGTTTTAATCGATGCCTACGTTCCCGAACTGATACTACTCGTTCCACAAAATCACGTCGCGCCACTCCGCATCACGCCGACGATCACTTCCAATTCGCTCTTTATGCAGCAATGCGCGCTGATTCTCTAGTCGAACCCATCGCTTGCGGAAATCGGTACTTCCACACAATTTACTTGCTCGAAGGCAATCCCAATGTCTGAAAGTCCACGCGCGAGTCGCTCGAAGCGATTCGTACTCGCAATATTGTCGACGATCCCTACGCTCGTCGTGCTGGCAGGTGCCGCCGCGATCGGGTGGTGGGGACACCACAACGAGTGGAAACTCCCGAAGTTCTCCGCACTCAATGGCGAAGTCGAAGAGGCGGACGATTGGTGCAAGGAACATAGCGTGCCGGAGTCGATCTGCATCGAGTGCAAACCGGAGCTTGCGCCGAAGCCGAAAGCGGTCGGTTGGTGCAAGATTCACGGCATCCCGGAATGCGTGTTGTGCAACCCAACACTCGCGCAAACGCAGGAGCCTGCGGCGGCTTCGATCGGCGATTTGGATCGCGCGAAACGCGGCCTCGATTTCGCACCGCGGACGGAAAACAATCCGATCTGCAAAACGCACCTACGACGCATTCAGTTCGCCGATGCCGCCACCGTTGAGAAAGCGGGCATCGCGGTCGAACCGGTTTGGCTGGCCCCCGCAATTGAGTTCGTCGCTGCGCCCGGCGAAATCGGCTACGACCAAACGAAGGTGGCACACCTTTCGAGCCGCTCGCCCGGATCGGTGTGGCGCGTGTTCAAGCACCTCGGCGACACGGTGAAAACCGGCGATGTACTGGCTTTAATCGATGCTTCTGATGTCGGAAAAGCCAAGGCCGAACTGCTTCAGGCGTTCGGGTTATTGCAGTTGAAAACGCAAACGCTCGCCAGTGTGAAAAGCTCGGGCGGGGCGGTGCCCGAGGTGCGCGTGCGTGAAGTGGAGGCAGCGCTGCGCGAGGCCGAGATTCGCCTCAATGCAGCACGACAGTCGCTGGTGAATTTGGGCCTGCCGCTAGAAAAGTCTGAGATTCAAGGCCAGAATGCCGATCAACTCGAAGCGAAGTTACAATTTTTCGCGATCCCCAACGACGTGGCCAAGGCGCTCGATCCGAAGTCGACGACGTCGAATTTGCTACCGCTCGTCGCACCGATGGATGGCGTCATCGTCTCGCGAGACGTCGTCACGGGCGAAGTCGTGGACAGCGCAAGAATTTTATTCGAACTCGTCGACACGCGATTTTTATGGCTGACACTCGACGTGAAAGGCGAAGACGCCAAACGACTGAAACTCGGCCAGCCGGTCCGGTTTCAATCCGATTCGGACGACGAACAGTTGAAGGGGAAAATCGCCTGGATGAGCACGCAAGCCGACGTAAAAACGCGCACGGTGAAGGTGCGGGCGGACATTCCCGACCCGACCGGAAAGTACCGCGCCAACAGCTTCGGTTCCGGCCGCGTGATCCTACGCGAAGAGACGGAAGTCGTGTCGGTGTCGAACGACGCGATTCAATCCGATGGCTGTTGCCAAATTGTCTTCGTGCGCGATAAGGATTACTTAAAGTCCGAATCTCTGAAGTTGTTTCACATTCGCAAAATCCGCACGGGTGCCAAGAGCGAAACGCAAACCGAAGTCGTCGGCATACTACCCGGCGAACTGGTCGTTACGAAAGGTAGTGGATTGTTGTTGACCGAGTTGTTGCGTGGAAACCTGGGAGCAGGTTGTGCGTGTCATTCAAAGTAGTTGATCGTTTTTAGTTAAGAGTTATTAGAAGCATGAGGTGAAGTATGGCGGTCCAAAGTTTTAAGGATCTCATCGTTTGGCAAAAAGCGATGGACCTCGTCGTTGTTGTGTATCAGGTCACCGCAGTGTTTCCACACGATGAACGATTCGGCTTAACGATCCAGATTCGTCGTGCCGCTGTTTCAGTACCCAGCAACATTGCGGAGGGTCAAGGCCGTGGTCCGGGCAACGATTTTATTCGATACTTGAACATCGCTAAGGGATCTCTTCAAGAAATTGACACCCAACTGATTTTGGCCGTGCGTCTCGGTTTTTTATCCCAAGAAAAGTATGAAGCCATCTCACTACAACTCGTAGAAGTCTTGAAGTTGCTTCACGGCCTCATCCGTTCGATCCAAAACTAACAACGTACAACTCTTAACTATGAACGATTTAATCGAACTCTCTTTGCGGTACCGTTGGCTGGTGATTCTCGTTGCCGTTGCGGCGGCAGTGGGCGGCGGTTTTGCGATGCGGCAACTCGATGTCGATGCCTTCCCGGATACGACACCGGTGCAAGTGCAAATCAACACGATCGCGCCATCGCTCGGACCTGCGGAGATCGAACAACAGATCACGTACCCCATCGAACAATCGCTGTCGGGGTTGCCGAAAATCACGCAGATGCGGTCGATCTCAAAGTTCGGATTATCGCAAGTCGTGCTCATTTTTGAAGATGGCACCGACATTTATTTCGCGAGGCAACAAGTCAACGAGCGTCTATCGGGAGTGCTCTTACCGCAAGGGCTAGAGCGACCGAAAATGGGGCCGGTGTCGACCGGTTTGGGAGAAGTGTTTCACTATGTCGTTTCCGGAAAAGGCGACGATGTCACCACGTTGCGCACGGTTCACGATTGGATCGTGCGACCGCAAATGCGCAAGGTGAAGGGTGTCGCGGAAGTCAATTCGTGGGGCGGCTACGAGCGACAATATCAAGTGCGAATCGATCCGGCGAAGCTCGTGAAATACGCGATGACGTTCGATCGGGTAACGAGCGCAATTCGCGAAAATAACCATAATGTGGGCGGTGGCGTGATCGATCGGGGTAGCAACACGCTGCTCGTGCAGGGCCTCGGCCGTACGGGGAGTCTCGAACAAATTCGCCTCATTCAACTGACCGCGAAGGATGGCGTACCGGTGCTCCTCGGCGATGTGGCCGACGTGCAGATCGGCCACGAAGTGCGACGTGGGGCGGTCACTGCCGACGGCAAAGGCGAGGTCGTTCTCGGCCTCGGCTTCATGACGATGGGCGAGAATAGTCACGAGGTCACGTGGGATCTCAAGAAGCAACTCGACACCGTCAAAGCGACGCTACCGAGCAACGTGAAAGTCGAAGCCGTTTACGATCGCACCGAGCTAGTCGACTTCGTCATCGACACCGTGCGAACGAACTTGTTCGAGGGCGGGCTGCTCGTCGTCTCGGTACTGTTTCTATTTCTCGGCAACCTGCGTGCCGCGTTCATCGTGGCACTGGCCATCCCGCTCTCGATGATGTTCGCATTCACCGGAATGTGGAAGTTCGGCATCGCCGCCAGTCTGCTTTCACTCGGGGCGCTCGACTTCGGAATGGTCGTCGATTCTTCGGTTGTGATGATCGAAAACTGCGTACGAAAACTGAGTGAAGCCACTACCGATGCAAAATCGAAACTGGAAATCATCCGCGATGCCGCTGTTGAAGTTCGTAAGCCAACATTGTTTGGCGAACTTATCATTTTGATCGTGTACCTACCCATTCTTTCGCTCGAAGGCGTCGAAGGAAAAATGTTTCGCCCGATGGCAATGACGGTCATTTTCGCACTCGCGGGTTCGATGCTCATTTCGATGACACTCATGCCCGCATTGGCGAGCTTAGTGTTGCCGAGAAAGATTCGCGAACGCGAACCCGTATTGCTTCGTGCGATTAAGTTTGTCTACATACCGATATTGAAAGCCACAATGCGACACAAAGTGGCGGTGTTGGTGTTCGGTGCCACGGTTCTGGCGGTGGCATTCGGGATGATCGCGCCGAACTTGGGTTCGGAGGCAGTGCCGAAATTGTCCGAGGGGGCGATCGCGTTGAACATCATCCGCTTGCCGGGTACGAGTCTGCAAGAGTCGGTCGATCGCAATACAGTCATGGAGAAAGTCATATTGGCTGCGTTTCCCGATGAAGTCACGCATGTATGGAGTCGTATTGGCTCGGCAGATATTGCCACCGACCCAATGGGCGTCGAACTCACCGATATGTACATCACATTGAAACCGCGACATCGTTGGAAAAAAGCAGAGACGCAGGACCAACTTACGGAGAAAATTGAGAAGGAACTCCGCGTGATCCCCGGACAGAAAATCGCGTTCGAGCAACCGATCGAGATGCGGATGAGCGAAATGGAAACTGGCATCCGCACCGATGTCGGCGTGTTACTGTACGGCGACGATCTCGCGGTGTTGAAGGCCAAGGGCGAGGAAATCGAACGGGTTTTGAAGGCGATTCGTGGCGCGGCCGATGTTTCCGTCGAGCAAATTACGGGGCAGCCGGTGCTACAAGTGAAGGTCAAGCAAGACATGATTGCACGGTATGGCATCCCCGCGCGGGCGGTGCTCGACCTCATCGAAAGCATCGGCTCCAAACCGATGGGCGATGTCGTCGATGGGGCGTTTCGCTTTCCGCTGATCGTGCGACTGCCCGACGCTTGGCGACAAAGTCCGGAGGCGGTCGGCGCGATTCAACTGCCGACTGCCACTGGCGAACGGGTGCCGCTTTCTCGGGTTGCGGACATACGCATTGTCGAAGGACCATCGACGATCACCCGCGAGTGGGGCCAACGCCGAATCGCGATTATCTGCAACGTGCGCGGCCGCGACCTCGGTACGTTTGTCGCTGAGGCGCAAGCCAAAATCAAAGCCGAAGTAACGCTACCCCCCGGTCGGTATCACATCAATTATGGTGGGCAGTTCGAGCAACTCGTTCGGGCGCGATTGCGGCTAATGATCGTCGTGCCGATTGCGCTCGTACTCATCTTCCTCCTGCTTTACGCGACATACGGCAACGTCCTGGACACTTTTCGCGTGTTCACCGGCGTGCCGTTCGCCTGGGTCGGCGGCATCTTCGCACTGTGGTTGCGCGACATGCCATTTTCGATCTCCGCGGGCATCGGCTTCATCGCGCTTTCCGGCGTGGCCGTCCTCGACGATATGATTCTCGTCAGCTACGTTCGCCAATTGCAAAAGCGCGGCCGCAGCTTGGAACAAGCGGTCGAAGAAGCGGCGATTACCCGGTTGCGACCGGTACTGATGACGACGCTCGTCGCGTGCCTCGGCTTCGTGCCGATGGCGCTCAGCACGGGTATGGGTGCCGAGGTGCAACGCCCGTTGGCAACGGTCGTCATCGGTGGCGTACTCTCGGCGATGGTGATGTCGCTACTCGTATTGCGGGTGCTATTCGTCGTCTTCCGATTTCCGGTACGACGACGCCCGCAAGTGGAAGTGTCGGTTTCCGCCCAATAAGGGCACCTTTTTCAGGAGGATCGAGCGATGAAGACGATGGGAAGTGCGTGCGTTTTGTTGGTTGGCCTGATCGCGATTGGCTGCGAAAGCAAGCCGGAGAAGACGGACGCGAAAGTCGTCGCCAAGAGTGAGGAAAAGCCCGAAGCCGACAGCAAACACAGCGAGTGGTGGTGCAATGAGCACGGCGTGAAGGAGGAAGAATGCAGCATGTGCAGCGCGAAAGTGGCGAAGGCATTTCAGGCGAAGGGCGACTGGTGCAAGGAGCACAGCCGCGCGAAAAGCCAGTGCTTCATCTGCGACCCGAAGTTGAAGGCGAAGTTCGCCGCCGAGTACGTCGCAAAGTACGGTACGCAACCGCTTGAACCCGAAGGCCAAGAGCCGGACAAGAAGTAGCGTTATTCGTTTTTACTGGCCGTGCGACCGGGGAGAGTGAGCCGAAATGTCGTGCCTGTCCCTGGCGTGCTTTCGACGGCGACCTCCCCACCGTGGGCTTCGGTGAACGTCTTAACGATGGCGAGACCCAACCCCGTTCCGCCCTCGTTTTGCGTATCGGTTTCACCCTTGTCGAAGACTTTCCCGATCATCTCGTCGGATATGCCTTCGCCGTTGTCGCTCACCCAACATTCGGTGTCGGCATCGCGTTTAAGTGCGCCGATCGTCACCTGCCCGCCCGGCGTGTGGCGTATCGCGTTCGCGATCAGATTCTGAAAAATTCGCCTCAGCGAACTTGCGTCAGCATACACGATCAAGTCGTCGGGGACGGCGTTGAGCAATTGTGTATTTCCGCTTTCGGCTACCGGGTGCAGATCGTGGATGAGCGATTCGATCAGTGGCCACAAATCGAACGTACGCTTTTGCAAGTGTACGCCGAGTTCCGTTTGTAGATTGCTGTTTTCCTCGATGACTTTACTCACCAGTCCGGCCAGTTGCTGTACGTTCCGGTGCAGGGCTTTCAGCATTTTCGTCGTTTCGACATTGCTGCTTCGCTCGGGGAAAGTCAGTTCCAACACCTTTGCAGCGAGGGTAATTGCGTTCAACGGCGTGCGGAGGTCGTGTGCCACGAATGCGAGATATTCTTCGCGTTTCTGCTGCATTTCCTTCGCACGCTGATTCGAGTAGGTCTGTACGGCGAGGCCAATCGCGCCATCGAGAACCTTGTTGATGATATGAAACGGCCGGCCTTGCAGATTCAGGCCATTGCTGTCGGCGAGATCGTGAATGCAGCCGCGCAAGATGTTGTATTCTGCAACGACTTCTTCGATATCGAAGCCATCTTTTAGTCTCTGCAAGCCATGTGCGGGCGGACTTCCCTCGCGAAGCGATTCGGGTATCGTTTGGTTGTCTCGTATACGTAATGCGATGGCCAATTCGTCGATTAGCGATGGAATATGATCGTTGAGCGTTGGCGTATCGAGGTTCTTCGCCGAGGGCAGTTGCCGCACCTGTTCCCGCCACTTCGCGAGCAACGCATCGCGATCGCGGACGATAATTGTGGCCAGTTGATCGAGTATCTGAGGGTTCATTTTCCGGGTTGCCTTGCGTCGCGACGATAGAACGGGATTATGCTATCCTGAAAGTTCCAACTGTCACGGGCAGGATTTTTGCGGGAGAGTCTGGCCAACATGGACGCCCTCACTAAAACACAAGATTCGTAACATAGTGAATTTCGAGTTTGAAGGGCACGACGATGTACGCGATTTTTGAAGATGGTAGCCGCCAGTACCGTGCCGAAGAAGGCGCGATGGTCACGATCGACTACCGCGACGTGAAGCAAGGCGACACGATTGAAATCACGAAAATCCTGCTGATTAGCGGGGAAGCCGGTCCCCAGTTTGGCCGCCCTCTGCTCGTCGGGGCGAAGATTGTGGCCGAAGTCGTCGACTTCCCCACCGTGAAAACGGTCGCACAATCGTTCCGTCGCCGCAAGGCATCGAAGCGGTTACGCGGTCACCGTCAGCCGCACATCCGCATTAAGATCAAGCAAATCATCGGCTAAATCCGCCGGTTATAATTTTCAAAACCTTGCCGCATCGACTTCGGGTTGACGCGGCAAGGTTTTTTTATCAGGCTACGCCACTTCTACCGTCGTCTACCGTTGGAAACACGGAGGTTTCCTATGCGTTACTTCATCTGCTTTTGCACACTCGCTGTGGCCTCAACCGGTTTCGGGCAAGCGCCACCGATGACGTTGCCGTCGTCGATCTTGGGCAAGACCGCGCCGCAAATTGTAACGCCCGCAACCGCCGTCGTTGCGAAGTCACCGCCGATCGCGCGATATCCCAACCTCGCGAATGTCGCACCCGAAACCGCACAGGCGGTGCTCGGAATGCGCACGGGGGCCGAGTGGCTCGCGCGTCGCCAGCTCGCGCACGGCAAGTTCCTGTTCGGGGTCAACCCGACGCTACGCACACCGCTCGATGGCGACACCGAATTTCGTCAGGCGATTGCAACGTGGGCGGTCTGTCAGGCGGCGGCGTTTACCTTCGATGAAAAACTCACCGCGTGTGGCGGGCAAGCCATTCTGACATTGTTGGCACAAACCAAAGACGACTCGACCGACGCAACGGTGCGGATTCCGACGATCCCCGCCGGGTCTGGCGATGCCGTCGGTTATGCGGCGTGTCTCGTGCTGGCCATCGAAGCGTTGCCGTCGGCCGATGCGAAACTTCTGAACGAAGCGGAGAAGTTGGCGAACTTTCTCCGCAAGCAAATTCGCGCCGATGGCGGCGTGACTTGCGGCGATGCGAACGACCCCGACGCGGTGAACGTGTACCCTGGCCTGGCGTTGCAAGCCCTCGCATTGAACGCACGTCGCAAGCCGGCCGCGGGCAAATACGAGGCGATTGCGAAGGGCTTGGGCTACTATCGTGCGGCGTTCCGTGCGAAGCCGCACCCGTCGCTGGCGGGCACGATTCTCCCGGCTGCGGTCGAAGTCTACATCGACACGCGGAGTGCGGATGTTGCCGCCATCGCCGTGGAAATGGGCGACTGGCTGTGTGCCGCGCAACTCGGGAAATCCGATCTGCACCTCGTTCTGCTGGCGGGCGGGTTCCGCACGTCGCCCACCAACGAGCCGAGTTTTGAAACGGCCCACGCCCTCCGCGGCCTCGCGGCGGCAACCCACCTCACCCGGCAAATTCCCGACCCGGCACGGTACGCGAAGTATCGCCCCGCCACAGTCGAGGCGATTCGCTTCATGCGTGGCCTGCAATATACCGCCGACAACACGACGCACTTCACCGGCGAGTTCCGCTCGCAATACCTCATCGGCGGCGTGCGAACCGGCATGAGCGACGGGAATATCCGCTCGGATGCTACGGCTTTGTCGCTCGTCGCGTTCCAGCGATTTCTCGAAAGTGGTGCCGACGGTCGCGAGTAACTCCGATTTCCGTATAAATTTCACTTGAGTATTACGCTGAAAATCTGGGTGTCGATATGACCACCGACCGTCCGTTACCGCGACCGAAGTGCAAGTCCCTCATGGGTGTTCGCATCGTCGGGACGGGAAAATACGTTCCAGACATCGTCGTGACGAATGCCGAACTGTACGACCGCCTGAACTTTGCCGCACGCGGTTACAACGCCGAGTGGATCGTTCAACGGACCGGTATCCACGAACGTCGCCACGCACGACCCGAACAAGCCACATCCGACCTTTGCATTGAAGCCGCGAAAGATTGCTTCGCGAAAACCGGTTACGGGCCGAGCGACATCGATTTGCTGGTTTTAGGCACATTTACGCCAGATATGTCGTTCCCCTCGACGGCGAGCATCGTCCAAGATTCCCTCGGCATCGTCGGGCCTGCCATCGAAGTCGAAGCCGCTTGTGCCGGGTTCATGTACGCACTCGTGACGGCGGCGGCATACGTCGTATCGGGCGCTTCGGACCGTGTACTCGTCATCGGCGGCGATGCGAACTCGCGGATTCTGAACCCCGCCGACCCGAAGATTTATCCGCTGTTCGGCGATGGGGCCGGTGCCGTGATTCTCGAACGCGGCACACCCGAGCAAGGCATCGTGGCGTACAGCATGGGTGCGGACGGCGCAGGGGGGGCGATGCTCTCCCGACCCGCCGGCGGCAGCCGAACCGCCGTCACGCCGGAGAACCTCGCCACGGGGCAACAGTACATGCAAATGGACGGCCAAGGCGTCTACCGGTGGGCCGTGGAAATCCTCCGCGATACCGTCGAAGACGTGCTGACCGCGGCGAAGATGACATCCGAAGACGTTCACCTGTTCATCGCGCATCAGGCGAATGTGCGAATCATCGAACAGGCACTCGGCAAGTGGCTAAAAATTCCGCAAGAAAAGGTCTTCAACAATCTCGACAAGTACGGTAATACCTCTGCCGGATCGATCCCGATTGCGCTCGATGAAGCCATCGCGGCCGGGAAGCTGAATCGCGGCGAACTCGCGATCTTCAGCGGCTTCGGTGCCGGTCTCGCCTGGGGTACTGCACTCGTCCGTTGGTGAGAATTTAACGAAACCGCACGGAGGCGGAGCATGACCGAAGACAAGCTGCAAGACGGCGACGACGCCTGGACGATCCCATTACACGGGGCATCGGTGCCATTCGCGCCATCCGCCGACGTGCCCATAAGCGGACAACCATTCTCGCAAGAATCGCCCCCATTCGAAGAAGGCGACCTGCGGTTATTATCGTCCGACAACGACATGCCCACACTCGGCTACCACCCACGCCTACGCCGTTTCGGCGAAGCCGCGTAACTCTTGGCGAGCTGGGAAGGTCACTCGTGTAAGCACCCTGGCCTGAGTGACGAGTGGCGAGACAGCATTGACAATTCGGAATAAATCGCGGCTTTGAAACATTTCGAGGGCGGCCGCCTGGTTCCGGTCCCCAGACGGCCGAGACCGCACCCCTGGCCTCGGTCATTTGTCGCCGTGCTCGATCCGGGAGTCGATCCAAACGATAGCCAGTTTCACTTGCCGAGCCAGTTCGGCATCGTTCGGCCAAGTCTGCCCGGCAACGACATGGCCGGCCTCGCCCGCTGGAGCCAAGCCGGATCGCCCGGCGACAGCCGCAGGGCGTCGATTGCGATCCACCTTGCGCCGACATCCGATGGATCCCGCAGCGCCTCCAAGACGGCCTTCCGCGCCGGCTCGCTCCGGGTTTTCAGCGCCGCCCCGACCACCGACTCGCGAAGCCCATACTCGGACCGCGGGAGACACCGCCGGACCGCGCCGGCGAGTGCGTCGCCGGCGTCCAGTGGGAGTTCCCGCTGTGCGGCGAGGATCGGCGCGACCCCAGTCACGATCGGCGCGTTGTCAACGGTAACCAACTTCACCAAGGCGTCGATCACGACTGGGTCGGCGTACCGCTCAGCCAAGTGCCGCTGGAACGGGAGCGATGGGATTGGTGGCGGTGGCACGGTGGGTGGAACGTCTGGCGGCACCGTCGGCGGGACTTCGTATGTCGGCGGAAAGATCGTCGGCGGAAAGATCGTGGGCGGGACGCCGGGGATCGGCTCGTAAATCGTCAAGGTTTGCGTCGGCGAACTGCCGATCTGATAACTCGAACTCGCATCGAGTGTGAGGCTGAGCGAATCGTAACCGTCGTCGAATCCATTGTCGAAATTCGCGATCGCGATGGCAATCGACGTTTGGCCCGCAGGAATCGTGACGGTATGAGGAATGGGATAAAAGTCCGACCCTTCATACGCGCTGCCGTCGAGTGTGTATGTCAGTGTGAGCGGCGATCCGAGATTTCCATCGCGGGTGATCGTGAACGAGCCAGCCTGGCTCGCTTCGACGCCATCGGTCGATGCGAGACCGACCGTCGGCACGGGGGAATTGCTGCAAAACCATCGACGCTGCAAACACATCGGCTGCCCTGTCAATCGTGTATATGTTGGCTTTCAGTGCAAAAAGTCTGCCCTATCTACGGCTTCTTCGCCTTCGCTTCATCAAGGCGTGCCTTCAACTGCTCGCGGCACTTGATCACGTGTTTGCGCTGCACCGCGTACCCCGCGGCGTCGGCGTAGTGGATGCTGGAGTTGAGCCACACGTCCATCGCGGTCAGTGATCGCCGGTCGCCGATCGCCACGAGTGTATTGGCGGCGGCAAACGGGATTTCCCACGCCTCGTCCCACAGCAGGGCAACGATTGGAGCCGCATCCCGCTCGCTCCCGATCTGTGCGAGCAGTTCCACTGCGTATTGGCGAACGCTGGATCGCGAATGTGCCAGCATCGCGACTACGCGTTCCAGAAACTGACTGCGGTCGGCCTTTATTTTAGAGAGTACCAACAGTGTTCGCGCAGCCATGTTAGCGTTCTCTTTCGGGTCGTCTAGGATGCGGATGTACAGAGAGAACGCGGCTGGACTGTAGCCGCCCAATTTGGCCAATTCGTCGCGCTCTTCCTGCTTGAACTCGATGGCGTTCAGCAATTCCCGGACCGCAGATTCGTCTGAGGCAGGCATCTCCTTTTCCGGGGCGGATGCGGGTAGAGTGGCCAACATGATGCATAGCAAGGTTATGGTGACTAGCATGATTTTTCCTCCAAACAAACTGCGTTTTGAGTAGGCTGTGGGTACAGTCGCAACCGAATCGATGTCGAATGATCTTAAGGATCTATCAGGTTGTGCCTTTTCGACAGGGCGTCAGTTTCCTGTCCTTCTGTGAGTCGCTTGCTGGCCCTTTCCGTGTCGGTTGTACTTGGGTAGGCAACCATCAAGTTAGCCTGCTTGAGTGCCGCAGAGTAATGGCCGGTGTCGAGCAACACATGACCAATTTCGTGTGCTTCCGTGAACGGATCCCCGATTAACGTGGCGTTCTTAGCCGACACTATGGCACTGTCCCCGTACTTATGGTCAGCGACGCGCGAATTTGGGAAAGCCTCGCCGCGACTGTTGTCAGACAAATAATTCACAAAGTACAGTTCGACATCGTCGGTAGCTGCAGTCCGTAACTCCGTCGCGCCTAGTAGTGCTTTCTCCTCTTCGGTCATAGTGACTATACCACCGGGCGCGCTGCTGAATTCTTCCAGCCCATTGCTGAGATCCACCCCTGCCGGCGGATCAACAACTTGGACGTTCGGGACTAGCCGGATTCCGACCTGTGCGTACTGCTCGTTAGCTCTTACGATTGCCGCGGTCGCGGCCGCCGTGCTGACGACTTGGGCACCGTTGACCGTTTCCCGCAAGACGATTCCATGCACTTTAACATTTTTGACTGCTTTTGCGGTTTTTTCTGTCTCAACTGACTTTCCAGGCAGATACTCGTACTCCGCTTTCGTCTTGCCATCCAGCGCGATCCGGTGCGTCCGGTCGCTGACCTCCCATTTGAAGCCGTTCTTCAGCAAGCCCTCACCGGCAGGGGCAGTGTCATCGGTCTTCAAATACGATCCTAAACTGTACTTGTCGTCGACTTCATTGGAAACGAGCATCTGCGAATCGGACCAATACCAGCCGTTACCCTTGTCGCCGCCTGTGTAACGAACGAGGTCTACACTGGTAGCGTCATCGTTGTATGCAGTAAACCCTGCGACATTCGTCGTTGAGATTTTCACTTTGTTATGCAGGTAGGATGGCGTGATGCCATCGATTTCCATTTTCTGCCACTTTGTGAGGTCTTTGACCCAGATGTTGAATCGGTCGTCATCGCGGTCGATGAAGTCGTAATTCGTACCAGCAGTCGGTCCTTTGACTTCCACATTGTTTCCATCTGTGGTCATTTGGAATGCATCATTCCACTTTGCCACTTTCAACTTGGTGGCTTCGACTACGAATTTGTTGGTGATTATAATTTGTGGTTTCTCTTCCTTATCCACAATCAACACCAGCGCCTGCGACTTCAGCGCGTCCACAACATACGTGCTGCCGGGCAGCAACTGTAACTTGGCAAGCTCGTCGTTTTCGAGTTTGCTATCGTCGACGGGCGTGAGCTTCACTTCGATCATGGCGACGCCGGCGGGGAAGGTCAGGCTGCCGCTGGAAGATAGCCCGACTTTGGATGTCGCCGAATAGTCGTCGAAGAAGGTGGCGGGGTCGGTCAGGCCGGTTGGATCAAAGGCGTAGTTGATGGTCAGCGATTGGGGCAAATTGACATCGTTACGCATGATGCGATACATGCCAGTGCTGGTCGTGAGTTCGCTCGCGTTCGGGTCGGGCGCGACGATGGAAATGACGGTCTGTGACGGTGTGCCTGCATCGAAAATGGGCAGTGTTACCGAAATCGGTCCGTTGTTGCTCGATGGCACGATGCTCTGTTCGTTCGGAATCAAGGCGAAATCGACCCATTCGCCGCTATCGTAGACGCCGTCCGCGAGCGGCGCAATTTCAACTTCGTAGCCATCGATGAATGTCATACTCGATCCGAGCGGCGGCAACACCACGGTCGTCCCCTGCTTCGTCGCGGTGTAATCGACGCCTTGGCGAGCGGTGCCACCCAGTGCAAAATCGGGGAACGGCGGCGGCGTCGGGATCGTCTCGGGAGGCTGACCCGTCGGATAACTGAAATAGCGACTGACGACGAATCGCCCCTTATCGCCACCCTCATTGAGCGTGTTTCCCACCGGGTCGACGCGGCGAAACACGTTGATCCACTTCGAGTCGCCACCGACATCATAGATTGCGACCGTGTTGCTATCCGCACCCATAATCGTGTACTGCGACGAAGGGTTCAGCGTCATTTTCGCCGAACCCGGCAGCGGTCCCGAACCGTTCAGCGTCAAATTCACGCTCAATTCCGACACCCCCGGCATGAACGTCGCGCTGGTGTTGCCACCATAACCACTCAGCGCAAACCCGCTCGGACCATACGGCGTCGGCGTGACTGTATAATTCACAGTCAAATACGAATCCGCCACCGTACGTTTTATCACACACATCCCACCATATTACGGCTTGGGTTTCTGTGCCTTCTCTTTGTCCAGGCGCTCCTTCAGTGCATCCCGTGACTTGATCACGTTCTTGCGAAGCGACTCGTACGACCCTTGCCATTCCTTGGAATAGTTTTCGGGCTTGGTGACAGTGAGCCAAATGTTTAAGGCTGCCAATTCTCGCGGTCCGCCGATTGTTGAAAGCGCTTTTGCTGCCGCAACGCCAACGGTAAATTCCTCATCGTTTAGAAGCGCGACAATCGGTGCTGTGTCGCGCTCGCTACCGATCTCAGCAAGCAGTCCAACAGAGTCCCTACGAATCGCGTTATCAGAATCACTAAGTTTTGTCACAGCCGGTTCTAGAAATCGGCTTCTGTCTCCTTTAACATTGGCTAACACAATAAACATACGGCTGACCTCCAAACGATTTACATCTCGCATGGCTAGAATTCGCTCGAAATTAGGATACACTTTATGATTCAAAGTCACAAGTACTGTGTATTCTTCACCAAACTCTAAAGATACCAACATTGACCGAACCATTTCGTCATTTGGGATCTTTTCGAGAAAGTTAGACGCTGCGGTCAATGTAAAAATTATAAATATATGCATGTTAAACCTTTAAGTGTACACATACTTTTATCAAGGATTTAGCTTGGTGGCGAAAGTATCACCTCGACTCGGAACAAAAACACATATCATTTGCCGCGGGGATGTTCCTCTCTTATGGCGTATTGGTGTCGAGGATCTGCTGGATGCGTTGAGCTTGGTCGCCGGTGAGGATGCGACCGAAGCAGAGGGGCCGTCCGGTTCGTTCGCCGGGCAACGCGTCGAGTCCGCCGGTATTGTAAGCCGAGCACCATCGACTGACGGTCTCGAGGTTCACGCCGAGAAGTTCGCCGAGTTCTGCCTCGGTGTATCCGAGATCGCGACCGAGCAGGTCGAGAAGGCGGTATGCCTCCAAAGTTTCGTCGAACAGTTGACGTGAATCGGGCAGGGTGATAGCAATTTGAATTACTCCAGGGGGCGTAGGGGAACTAGATTGCGTCTTCCGAAGACTGAATATATCCTGTCCTCTTGAGCTGCCGAAATCCGTTTGTTACACTCTGGAATATCAATTGCGGCAGTTGTAATATACATCAACCTAGGCACGTTAATAATTCCGGTATCGTGTCCAATATTTATAAGGATGTGACCGATTTCATGCGATATTGTAACCCAAGACATATCATCTGCAGAAGCGATGATGCTATCGACATATCCCGAGTTTGGATAAAATTTTGCCGGAAATGATATCCCAGGCGCTCGTTTGCTAAGATAATTGACAAAGAACAACTCAATGTCATCAAGTGCAGCTGTTTTGCGAGCCGTTGTGCGAGGTACATTTCCAACGAGTATATCTTCTTCCGGCGTTGTTAATAAGGTTCCGTCAAGTGCAACAGCATGTTGTTCTAGACCGTCTGACAAATCAACATTGTCTGGCGGGTCTTCGGGGTTTTCAACATTCGCAACGAACCTAATACCAACTTGTGCGAACTGCTCGTTAGCTTTAAAAATCTTTGCTTCTGCGTCCGCTTTAGTGATTGATGGCATATTGGCTGCTTTGTTGAGTATTATTCCATGCACTTTTACATTCTTGACGACATTTGCAATTACTTCTACTTGTGCTTTTCGACCAGCAGCATCTTGATATTCTGCTTTCATTGAACCGTCGAGCGCAATCCGGTGCGTCCGATCGCTAATCTCCCATTTGAATCCATGCTTGAGCAGCCCTTCACCATTCGGAGCTGCGTCATCGTCGCTTAAGTAGCTAGCCGAGCTAAATATGTCATCGTACTTATTTGAAACCAACATTTGCGAATCGGACCAGAACCATCCATCGCCTTTATTCGTACCGCCTTTGTAGCGAACGAGATCGACTTCTGTCGCGTCATCGTTATAAATCACAAATCCCGATACATTCGATGTGGAAATCTTTACTCGTGTATGCAAGTGTGATGGAGTAACACCATCATCATTCAATGCTCGCCATTTCACAGAATCTTTTACCCAGACGTTGAATCGGTCATTGTCACGGTCAATAAAGTCGAAATTAGTGGTGTTGACAGGCCCTTTTATTCTAACTTTCTGTCTTCCGTTCATTGTTACCACTTCATATGCATCGTTCCACTTCGCGACCTTCAACTCGGTGGCTTCCACTTCGGCTCGGTCGGTGATAATGATTTGTGGTTTCTCTTCCTTATCCACAATCAGAATCAGTGCCTTCGACTTCGTCGCATCCACGACATACGCGCTGCCAGATAGAAGAATCAGTTGCGCAAGCTCGTCGTTTTCCAACTTGCTATCGTCGACGGGTGTGAGTTTGACTTCGATCATGGCCACGCCGGCGGGGAAGGTGAGGCTGCCGCTGGATGCGAGGCCGCCGGCACTCGATGTGATTGTGTAGTCGTCGTAGAAGGTCGCTGGGTCGGTGAGGTCGGTCGGGTCGAAGGCGTAGTTGATGGTTAATGTTTGTGGCAAATTCACATCATTTCGCATGATGCGATACATGCCGCTACTGGTGGCGAGTTCGCTGGCGTTCGGGTCGGGCGCGACGATGGAAATCTGCGGTTTCGGCGGCGTGCCGGCGTCCGAAATCGGCAGCGTCACCGAAATATATCCGTTGGCGCTCGATGGTACGATGCTCTGTTCGTTCGGAATCAAGGCAAAATCGACCCATTCGCCGCTATCGTAGACGCCATCCGCCAGCGGCGCAATTTCGACTTCGTAGCCATCGATGAATGTCATACTCGATCCGAGTGGCGGCAACATCACGGTCGTCCCCTGCTTCGTGGCAGTGTAATCGACGCCTTCGCGGGCGGTGCCACCGAGCGCAAAATCGGGGAACGGTGGCGGCGTCGGGATCGACTGCGGTGGCGGTCCGGTCGGATACGCATAGTATCGGCTCACGACAAATTGCCCCTTGTCGCCACCCTCATTAAGCGTGTTTCCCACCGGGTCGACGCGGCGAAACACGTTGATCCACGGCCCCGGTCCGCCCGTGCTGTAAATATCCACACTA
>JAYVQG010000155.1:0-7850 GCA_043757025.1 Limnoglobus sp. | reverse complement strand
CGGTCGCGCGGTAGGTGAACGAGTCGGTCCCGATAAAGTTTGAATTCGGGACATAAACGAAGCTGCCATCGTCGTAGAACGCGAGAATTCCGTGCGATACATCGGTCAGCAACACTGCTCGAAGTGTGTCGGTATCCGTGTCATTCTTTAGTAGCGGATTAAAATCCGATACTCCTCCCCAGCCGCCGTTCGGCCCTATGTTATTCAGGCTTGCCGACGCTGAACTAGAGCCACCGATGCCACCCTCCGGCGGGTCAATTATATCTCCCGATACTGTAATCCGTTGGTCTTCGGTAATCGTGTAGCTGTCCGGGAGGGCGGATGGTGCGACGTTCGTCACATTGATTGTGACAGTTGTGACGGTGCTCTCATAAACTCCATTGGTCACTTTATAGGTGAACGTATCTAGGCCAACATAGAGCGGGTCTGGTGTATACTGAAATGCACCGGCCCCAGTGAACGACAAGTCGACCGATTGATAATCGACGCTGCCATGAGTTGGAGCAGTAACCAATATGGCCGTCATCTCTGCACCGGCAGGGTCGAAATCATTTGCAAGCAATCCATCCGCATAGACCACAAGTGGATGATCGTGCGCAACTGTGTAGCCGTCGTCACTCGCCACAGGTGGCCCTGTAGGAGTTGGCGTACTGCTAGCCGACGTTTGAGTGACGTTTAAGCTCCAGGTATAGTCGTTGTAGTCGTAGTCGGGGGTTGCGCCGGGCATGTCGGCGAGGTCTTCGAGTTGCAGTTCGGTCGTGCTGCCGCTGCCGACGATGCGGAACGCGGCCCCGGTGCCCGATGTGGAGGTGAGGCCGAACGTGTACGTGTGCGTTTGGCCACTATATGTGACGACGACATTGCCGCTGATCGCGAGTGCGACCGCGTCTTTGGCGGTGGGTGCAGTGACGCTGACGGTGCCGACGATCAGCGATTCGGTGATCGTCGCATCGGTGCTGCCGGGGTTCGACGACAGCATCTGGACGTGCCACGTCGCGGGCACGTCGCGCGACTCGAGCGGCGTGAGGTTCAGCCGGTACGGGTGCGGCTTGCGGACCGGCTTGCGATAACGTGCGAACATGGTTCACTCGGTAGAGAGTGGATGAGTTGACACCATCGTACTCATCCGCCACCGAGAAAGTCAAACGGATTCGCAAAGTTTCCTATTTCCGCCCACCCACGCGATTCGCCACAGTCAAAAAATCGCAGGCGATTCGACGTAAGTGGGAATTCGCGACTTGCGCAAAGTGACGCAAAAGTGTCGGGTCCGGTCGATTTTCGGTCAATGTTGGTCGATTTTCGGTCGGGTTCGGTCGATTTTCGGTCGCATTCGGTCGCGAAATAACCAGTCGTTTCGGCTGATGCGAAATCGAGAGCCTCGACGCAAACCACGATGCGAGTGTAAGATAACGCAAAGCACCTCGAAACCGATCGACGATTTGCGATCAAAAAGTGGCCTCCAAAACCGAAAAAACACCCGAAAAACCAGTTTTGGAGTGTCCGCAATTGTGACTTACGTCGATTCGGACGCGACTGGTTGCGTGATGGCGCGACAGCGTTTACACTGATTCGACGTTTCCTCTCCTGAAAAAGGTGCCATTATGAATCGTCGCAAGTTCATCAAATCCACGACTGTTGCGTTGGCCGCCACTGCGGCAACGGTGCCGATAATCCGCGGTGCGGAGAAGCGAGTTGACCCCGCACATCCGATCGTCGGCGAAGGGGCGTACCAGTACGAATGCCACCACAACTGGGGCACGCTCCCCGGCGACCTCGAGTGGCAAACGACGCACAACGTGGCCATCGACTCCGAAGGATTGGTCTACATCACGCACCAAGGCCACGCGGGGATGAAGGGCCTCGATTGCGTGATCGTACTCGATTCCAAGGGGAAATTCGTTCGGTCGTTCGGCAAGGAATGGCACGGCGGCGGGCACGGCATCGAGATTCGCAAAGAGGGCGGCGAGGAATTCATCTACCTCACGAACACCTGGACGCCGAAGCTGAAGATCGTCAAAACGAACTTGAAGGGCGAGACGGTTTGGCAGAAGGGCCGTCCGGAAATCAAGGAATACGAGAACCCGATGACCGCGTACAACCCGACGAACGTGGCGTTCACACCCGATGGCGGTTTCATCGTCGGCGACGGTTACGGCTCGAATTACCTGATGATTTACGACAAGGACGCGAAGCTGACGTCCACGTTCGGCGGCTCGGGCAAAGCGGAAGGCCAGTTCCAGACGCCGCACGGCCAATGGGTCGATCTGCGTAACAAAGAGAAGCCGACAATCGTCGTCTGCGATCGCGCCAACGCTCGCCTGCAAACGTTTTCGCTCGACGGCCAGTTCCTGTCGATGACCGAGAAAGGCGTGGTGTTGTTCCCCGCGAATATCGACATTCAGGGCGATGTGATGATGGTAACCGACCTGCACGCGCGGATCGGGCTGTTCGGCAAAGATGGCAAGCTGATCGTAAACCTCGGCGACGATGCGGCCTGGCGAACGGAAGTGCTGACGAAGGGGATTCGCGCGAAACCGAAGGAGTGGGCGAACGGCAAGTTCGTCCACCCACACGATGCGGCCTTCGATAAAGACGGCAACATCCTGCTCGTCGAGTGGGTGAACGGCGGACGAATCTCGATGCTGAAGAAGGTGGTTTAATTTCCGAAATGGCGAATTTTGTAACAATTTCCAGGTAGTAATTACCGAAGTCTTAGTCCGAATTACAAACTCGGACGACGACGAACGAAAGTGATTTGCGTAACTGCACTGTTTAGAATCACTTGCGGCATACGAGCGATTCTTCGATCCGTTTGGCACGACGACTGCATTATTTTCTACTCAACGCGACCGGATTCACCCCCTGAACCATTCCGGTCGGTAAAGAGTGCCACCCCCTGGCGCGAGTTTTGTCGATATTCCCCCTATAAAACGAGGGCCGTCTGCTCCCCCAGCAGACGGCCCTTGTTTTTTTTCGTTCGAGTCGCATCACAAATCTCAGGGGAATACCGCATGACTGAGTACGTTTGTGTGACCATTACATCGAAACCCGGCGAAGCGACCGCGGCGTTTCAATCGCGGCTGTATGCCTTTTGGACGCACATGTTGCGAACGAAACCCGACGATTATGAGAAGGTCTACGCCGAAACGTCGCAATTTCAGACCGAAGAATGCTGTTTCACCCGGCAATATTTGGTCGCACTCGACGGAATTCCCAATTTTGTGGCGGAATTACACGACCTGGGCATCGATTTCCGACAGATCGATGCAGATGACCTTTATTCTAAGTACGAAGCGACATCTCCCGATTGGTTCCAAATCGAACATTGAGTCCGATTTTTACCCTAAAGCGTACGAAAATTGACGTCCGAACAAAGATTTTTGAAAGATTTTTGGAATAGTTCTGGTAAACTCACCTAAACAATAACGTATCCGATGAATGGGGTTCTGTTAAAACCGTGTGCGACTTCCGTACACGCGGCACGTTTGGGACGTTAGGGAAGAGGGCATCATGACTACGAAGATCGTTGCACCGACCAAAGATCGCCAACGGGCGTACATCAACGACAAACGACTTCGGGCCAAGGCGGCTCTGTTCCACGCCCTGGCCGATGAAACGCGGTTGCAGATGTTGACGCTGTTCGTGGAGAACGGCGAGATGAACGTGTCCGCAATCAGCGTGGCACTCGATCAATCGCAACCCGCCGTCAGCCACCACTTGACGCAACTCAAGCGTGCGGGCCTCATCGACTTCCGCCGAGCGGGGAAGTTTAATTTCTATCGTCTCGACCACGAAGGCACGACCGCCGTGTTCGACGACATCATGGACGCCGGGCAGACGAAGCTTTCGATCGGCAGCCTGGAAATCCACGTCAAGAAGCGTGCGTAATTGGAATCGCCCGCGGTAAACACCGCGGGCGATTTTGTCGCTTACTGGTTGAATGCGAACTCTTTCGCATTCAACAGTGCCCAGACGATGTTCTCGTAAGCGGTCTTCTTGGCATTGGGACCGCTTTTCTTTACCGTTGCGTCGATGTGGTCGACGGCGGCTTTTAGGTCTTCGACAGATGGCTTCCGCCCGAACGACCATTGGAACAGTTCGCTCACCTTCTCGGCATCGCTTCGCTTGTCTTCGGCCTTCGAGAGTTGATCGGCACGGCCCGCTCCTCGCGAAATCTTCCCCTGAATGTCGTCGCTGTTCAGCAGGTGCAACGCCTGAGCCAGGTTGGCTTCGTTGACCCGTTCGCACTCGCAGGCACTGATTCGCTGCGGTTTGCCGAAGACTTCGAGGAAGTACGAGCTGAACGACTCATCGGGCAGCATGATCGCTCGCGTCGGCGCGTTGCGGTCTTTCGGCAGGCCGCCGAACGATTGCGGGCTGTCGGTCACTTGATTGACCGCGTCCAATAGTACCTCGGCACTCAAACGCTTCGGGTAGTAGCGTGCATAGGTTTGCTTGTCGTGCTTGTTGAACTCGTTCGGCACCGCGCTCAGTTGATACGTGCGGCTTTTGCAGATCGTCTTCACGAGTGACTTTAACGAATAATTGCCGTCGATAACGCTCTTTGTGAGCGCATCGAGCAGTTCCGGGTTCGATGGCGGATTCGTCACGCGCATGTCGTCGAGCGGATCGACGATGCCGCGGGTGAAGAAATGTGCCCAGTAGCGATTGGCAACGGTTTTCGCGAAGAATGGGTTCTTCGCGTCGGTCATCCAGTCGGCGAGTTTTTGGCGTGGATCGTCGTTTTCGTCGACGTCCATCACCGTGCCATCGAGCGGCTTCGTCACTGCAGACTTGTTCGTGCGTTTGTTCGTGACGTTGCCAGTCGATTTGATGTAAATCGTCTGCTTCTTTTTCGTTTGATTCGCATCGGCGCTGGCTACGGTGATGTCTTTGCGACCGACGCGACCGAAGAATGCGGCGAGGCCCCAATAGTCGTCTTGGCCCCATTTTTCGTACGGGTGGTGGTGGCATTGGGCGCACGTGAGGCGCTGGCCCAGAAACACTTGCGAGACGTCGTCGACGAACTGCTCTGGCTTGTCGATCTCCTTGTACCACACCGCTGGCGGGTTCTTCGTCTCATCGCCGCTGGCCGCCACGATGGCACGGGCGAACTCGCTGTACGGCATGTCGCTCGCCACCGCTTGGCGAATCCAGTCGTGGAACGCGAACGTTCCCTCGGCCCGTTGAGCTTCCCCACGGCGTTTCACACGCAGCACATCGGCCCATTTGTTTGCAAAGTAGTAACTGTACTCCGGCGTTTCGACGAGTTTATCGATGAGTAGGTCGCGTTTCGTCGCCGAGGTATCCGCCACGAACGCATTGACTTGCTTCGGCGTCGGCAGCGTACCTGTGATGTCGAGGAAGGCCCGTCGAACGAAGATCTCGTCCGTTGCCAGTTCGGCGGGCACGAGGCCCAATTCCCGCCATTTCTTGGCCGTGAAATGATCGACGAACGTTTTCTCCGCGAAGGTCCAATCGGGCGTCTTCACGCCGAGGGGCACCGTAGCGCGGAAGGTCGCCACAAAACCCTGATAACGAGCCATGATCGCCGCTTCACCGCTCATGCCGAGCGTGCGAACGAGGCCATTGCCATCGACGACGGCGATTTCCTGATCGTTGCTTTCGTACTGCGCCCGACGCGTAATGTCGTCGATGCCGCCATCGGAGTAGTGCGCGTAAACCGCGAATTGTTGCTTGTTTTGACGCGACAAAATTCGGTGATCGGGGTACACGCTGATTTTCGTCACGACGGGGTCTTTCTCTTCGCCCCAAGGCATTCCGGAGGCGATCCAGCGGCGGACGATCTTGTATTCGTCGCTGCCGGGGTCCATCTTGCGACCGCCACCGTGCGGGGCTTGGCCGGTCGCTTTTAGCAGGAATAACGAGGCATCGGGCGATGCGGGGAACAGCCGTCGGCCACGCGATTCCTTGACGAGCGTCGTGTAATCGAGTTCGGGTTCAAAGCCTAATAACGAGATTTTGAAGCCGTTCTGGCCGCTCCCTTTGCCGTGGCAACCCCCGCTGTTGCAGCCGAGTTTCGTGAATACGGGCACCACCTGATTCGGGAAGTTGATCGGCAAGTTCTCGCCGACGTGCGCGGCGGTCAGCGGGGCGCGAACGACTTTATCGCCGTACGTCACCACGATTTCGGACGTGCCGTTCGCCAGTGGGCTGGCCCGACCCGTTGCGGTGACCATCGCGGTTTTACCGTCGGCAATCGCGAACTTCACATCGTGTGTCAGGTCTTGTAGCCGACCGTCGGCAAGTGTCGCCGTGACGACGATTTGCGCCGCATCGTCGTTGCTCTTGAATACGAGCGGGGAGGGGCAGATCGCCAGCGATTTCACCTCGGCAGACAGCGGTAACGGCGCTTCGGCTGCACTCGCAAACGGGACCGCGCCAATGGCTATTGCCCACGCCAAAATTAGACGGTATCGGGGTGTGATCATAGAAAGGCTCCGCGTCCGGCGTGTCGTTACGATAGGCCCGAAGTTGGGCCTCATTCAGCAGTAATAGAATTGTTGCCTAAGTCCGAACGAGACGCAAGTGAGAATTTTGGAATCCGGACGTGATGGGTGTGCGTCGCGCTTGTTGATAACAGATTTGTTCACTTCGGCGTAATTTTGACAGCGTATTCGTAATGTAACCACTCAGAACACCGACACTCGAGCGTCGATCGGACAAGCCCGCACGGGGCTGGACCAAAAAGTGCAGATCGCATCCTGCTCGAAGGGATCGCCAACTTTTTCCGACTTCAGGCGGTTGATGAAGACAGTAACCGACACAATCAGAACTTCCGCATCGGCCTTGTCGTAGAAAAAGACGGCGGCTTGGTGCCACTCGAAGCGTTCGATTTGGCCACCAAGAGCCACGAACCGTTTTCCTCCTACGAAAAGCACGCCGAGCGTTTCCGGCTAGATAATGCGCAAAATGCCAGTCATGCTGTCCGATGCATTCATGAAGGCCGGGTATTGATCGTCGCTGACTGTGGTGCCGAAGCGGGCTTTTACTTCCACGACAAGCAACAGCACTACCTGCGATCAATGGTCGCCTACCCAATTGTTGGGTTCTGCCCTGATGGAGTGACACCTGCCAGCGCAGCCATCCTGATCGACACGGACATAGCTGGTTTTTTCAACGAAGACGACCGGGAAATGCTAGAATTGCTGCTGAGAGAGTTTGTGACGCGGATCGATCTGGAGTATGCTGTAAGGGGCTGATCGGATGAGCCGGTAATTTTTTTGAGTTCGGAGGATGCGATGAGTGATACTGCGTTGGATAAGGCAAAAGCCGTCGCCCTCACGACCGCACGGCTCGAAACCATGCTTCATGCAGCAAGGAAAGACGAAGAGCAGCTGAAGCGAGTTCTTGAAGTGCGTCGGATGAAGCGACGCTTGCAGAGGTTCGCAAAAACCAAGTAAACTCTACTGCGTTCTGTAGAGTTAGCGACGCGACGCCCCGAGTACCTTGGGGCGTTTTTGCTTTTCATTAAAAACCAAATGCCAGATGTAAAACACCTACCAGCACAGCGGTCAGTTGACACGTAACGACTACCTGGGATCATACGAAACGGTTCGATTGCTCTGAGGTGATTTGGTAACATAAGAAAGAACGAAGTGACGCGGAACTCGTGGAATCCACATGGCCCAAGTGATTGCAGAATCGGGAGTGAAATCATTCGACGCCTCTAACCCGGATGATCTGACTACTGCGATTGCGCCTGTCTGCCACGAAATCCGAAAGCGCGTCCTAGTGCCAGAACTCGGAATTAACGCCCCAAGTATTTCGCTTGTTTTCACGGGAATTCCCGCAAATTCTGTGGCAGATCATTTGCGAGTTCCGGCACT
>JAYVQG010000154.1:0-28950 GCA_043757025.1 Limnoglobus sp. | reverse complement strand
CGCGACGATACAGCTCACTCGCCACGCGATCTGCCCGCAATGGAACTACACGATCCGCCCACATCCGAAGCTCACGGAGTAATTCTTGGACAGGTACTAAGTGCGTGTTTCCGCTTCTTCTTTTAGGTGTCCAGTAATTACGCGCTGACCGCTTCTTTTAGGTGTGAAGTAATTGCGCGCTTTCTTTGAAACGGGGGATGCGGGGGATCAGGGGGATACTTTCGCCCCGTCGCCATCACGTTGCGGCTTCGAGGATGGCGATCATGGCACGGCGAATCGGTTCGGCCAGCGTCGGCCACGCAGCGATGAGGCGCGACAAGTCCGGATCGTCGTTGCCCCCTTCGCTTCCGTCGTCACTACGCCCGGCACTACGCCCGATGGCAGGCTGTTGCTGCAAAGTGTTGTCTTGCAAGTTCTTACAGCGTGTAACCGTCAGACTTTTAATCTGCGGGTCCTGGGTTCGATCCCCAGCGCCTTCACTCGTGCAAGACGACGCAGACCGGTGCCGAAAAGCGCCGGTCTGCTTCATTTCCAGGCTTTCCGTCACGCCCCCACTCGTTCCGTCGAAGATGCCCAAAGTGCAGTTCGATGCAACCCGATGTCTCCTGTCACTGCGCCCGGCACGCCCGAAACCGCGTCCGTACCGGTCATGCGAAGGGGGATTTCCGTTGCGTTCGGTACCAACATCCGATCTTGCCATCACGTAGTCGTCAGAGCGATATCGAGGACTTCGTTCTCGACGGCCCCGGCGAGGTTGTCGAGTGGAACGAGCCGTACGCCTTCCATTGCTAGAACTTCACCGGCATCGACACGTTCTCGATCGCGAAGTGCCTCGTCAACCCCGCACGGAACATCTGAATGTCGTGCGGGGTTCGTCCGTGGATCATCAGGTCGGCGAGGATTTCGCCGACGACCGAGGCGAACTTGAAGCCGTGGCCACTGAAACCGGCGGCGATGGCGACGTTCGGATACTGCGGGTGCAAGTCGATCACGAAGTGACGATCCGGTGTCAGCGTGTACATGCAGGCTTGGCCATGCGTTCTTGGACCGTGGGCGTTCGGCATATACGCATCGAGGAACGCACGCAACGGAACCTCGTCGGCATCTCGGATTGTCCAGTCGATTCCGTCGGGTGTCGGTTGCTCAATTGCACCGTAATGTCGCGCGAGTTTCATGCCACGCGGGTCGATCATTGGCAAGCCGTAGCACGCACCGTTCGGTGAATCGACGAGATAGATCGGAAAGCGATCGCGGCGAAATAGTGCGGGTTCGTGCGGCGGAAACCAGAGCATCGTCTGCCGCATGATGCTCAACGGCACGCCGATATTTTGCAGCCACTGCGTAGCCCACGCCCCGGCAGTGAGGATGAGTTTCGCGGCGCGGTACGTTCCCGTTTTCGTCGTCACTTCGACCGAAGCCCCATCAGAAGTCCACGCCACGACCGGCTCCTCGGCATGCACTTCGGCTCCCGCTGCGATGGCACAATCGAGGTGCGCACGCACGCATTCTTCCACATACAGAAACCCCGCACGCCGTTCGATGATACCGCGATACTCGTTTGGCACACGAAACGCTGGGTATCGGCGATGGATTTCCTCCGCATCGCATTCGTCCACGGAAAGCGCATGTTGCCGTGCGGCAGCCCGTACACCCTCGATCACTGCACTGCCCGGCGGCCCGATGTTCAAACACTCGCACGATGTCAGCAGGTGCCGTCCGGCGCGCTGTTCGAGGTCGTACCACTTCTCATATGCTCGCCGAATCAGCGGCACATAGTTCGGGTGTTCGTAGTACGCCTCGCGAATAATCCGCGTCTGCCCGTGCGAACTGCCCCGCGCATGAACGAGCGGAAACTGCTCGATCCCGAGTACGCGGTGACCGCGCTGCGTCAGTTCCCAGAGCGCCGCTGACCCCATGCCGCCCAGGCCGAGAACGATGACATCGTACGAAGGGGGCATGGGTGGTTCCTGAACGAGTCAGTTCCGTTCGTGTATCATTCGTTTATACACAAACTTCATATGGCGAGGCATCTTATGCGACCCTGGAAAAAGTGGCTGTTCCGCACGTTACTCGGGGTTGCGATCGTCACGGTATTGACTTTTGGCGAGCAATATTGGCGAGAGTCGCGTGGGGTCAATCGGCTGAATGAAGCGCGCACTCGGCTCGATGCCGAAGATCCAGGATGGCGATTCGATCAGATTCAGGCGGCGCGTGCCACTCGCTTTCCAGCGGACGACGAGAATATCACGAAGTTATCGGTAAAAATCCACGCAGATACGCCGAAAGACTTCCACGCTTTTCTCCTTGATATCGATCAAGCGATGCCTTGGTTGCCGTTGAAAGAATTCAACAGGTTGCCACCGGCTGTCAAAGTGACCGAAGCCAGACGGATGCGAACGGTGTGCAAGGATGTGATCGAGCGATCGCTGAAACTGCAACGCCTTGCTGGTGGTGGCGTGATTCCGCCACCCAAGCCAAATCCGCTGGAAATCTCTCTCGAACACGTTCAGCGACTTCGAAATACGGCTGCGTTGCTGAAACTGAACGCGGTCGTGGCTGCGATCGACGGCGATGGAGCGGGAGCGATCGCGAGTTGTCGAGCCGGACTGCATCTTACACGCGGCGTAAACGACGAACCGACGCTCATCTGTATGCTCGTGCGCGTGTCAATGGCTACGATTTCGGCTCATACGGCGGAACGCGTACTGGCCATCACTGAACCGAAAACCGGACTCGCGGAATATCAGTCCGAACTGTTACATGAAGCCGACGAGCCCATTCTCGTGCATGGTTTTCGCGGGGAACGAGCATGGATTGATGCCACATTCGACTTCATGCAAAACGATACTTCCACTTTCAATGCAGACGTTGGGGGAGGATTTTTGCGGTCGTTGAGCATACTTGCCTACCGCAGTCAACTCTACAACGATCAGCTCGTCGGATTAAAACTCGAGTCGGAATACCTCGACATCGCCCGCCGTCCATCGCACGAGTGGGCGGCGAAAATTCGGTTGATGGACGTGTCCGAAGCCAAGGGGCCAGCGATTCGGTTGCTGTTGCCAGCAGCCGAGCGAGTCACGCTCGCGGTTCTGCGTTCAATGGCGCGCTTGCGTTCGCTTGCGGTCGGTCTGGCTTGCGAGCGGTTTCGGCAAGCGAATGACCGCTGGCCGAAAAACCTTGCAGAGATTCCGAAATCGATCCTCCAGAACATTCCACGTGACCCGTACTTCGACGCGCCGATTCAGTATCGTTTGTTGCCAGATGGTATCGTGGTCTATACCGTCGGCAGCGATTTGCACGATGACGGCGGAAACCTGACGTACGAAAATCCCCTACCAGGCGAGGATGTCGGCGTGCGATTGTGGTCGCCAGAGTTTCGTCGAATCGCTCCGTTGCCCGAGTCAGAATAAGCGAATTTCAGCTACTTCGCACCCAGTTCACCGCGTAGCGCTTCCAGTTTGGCTTTCATCGTCGCGACAACCGCCTGATGTTTCGGCCTTGCCGCTAAGTTGACTCGTTCTTCGGGGTCGGCCTTGAGGTCGTATAACTCGAACTCTTCGCGGAACTCGAATGGCGGTTCGTAGTAGTGGATGAACTTGTATTGCTCGGTGCGGACGCCGCGATGTTTGTTGACGTTGTGCGAGGGGTCGGGGAATTCGTGGTACTCGTAATACCAAGCGTCGCGCCACGGTTTCACGTTATCGGTGGCCTTCGGCGTCGCGATCAATTCGGTGAGGCTGCGGCCGTGCATTTCCTTGGGGTACACTAACCCTGCGAGGTTCAAGATCGTCGGCGCGATGTCGACGTTGATTGCCATCTCTGTCGGTGTTTGCCCCGCTTTCACCGTCTTCGGGTAACGCACCAACATCGGCACGCGGATACTCGGTTCGTGCATGAAACGCTTGTCGAAACGCTGCCATTCGCCGAGGAAAAAGCCGTTGTCCGATGTGTACATCACGGCCGTGTCATCGAGGCGTTGTTTATCTTCGAGTGCCTTCAACACTTTGCCGACGTTGTCGTCGACACCGGTAATACATCGACAATAATCGCGAATCATCTCATCGTAGTTCTTGGTGTCCGGATACTGGCCGAACATGTTTGCCGCTTGTAGGAATGCACGCGGTTTGCCGGCACCCGTATCGTCCCAGAGTGCGGGTTTTTTGATGATGGCATCCGCGTACAAAGTTTTGTAGCGTGCCGGTGGGTTCCACTGCCGGTGTGGGGCTTTGAAGAACAGAAACAACGCGAATGGCTTTGTGCCGCGGTCGCGGTTCATCCAGGTGATGGCGCGTTCGGTGGTGATGTCGTCCATCCAGCCGTCGTAAGGTTTGTCTGGGCCGATCGTGCCATCGGGTAAGCTTTCAGCGATGCGAGCGTTCTGATAGGTGCCCTGCCCGGTGAAGCCGAAATAATAGTCCCATTTTCGATCGCGGAAGTGGCCCGGCACGTGCGACTTGCCGACGAACCCGACTTCGTACCCGTTCGCTCGAAGTACGTCCGGCATCCAGGTGATGTCCGCTTTCAGCTTCGTGCCCATGTTGTCGATCACGCCGTTCGCGTGCGAATACAGCCCGCTCATCAGCGTCGCGCGGCTTGGGGCGCACAGCGCGTTCGTCACGAACATATTTTTGAACGCCGCCCCCTCCTTGCCGATGCGATCCATGTTCGGCGTCTTAATGAACGGATGCCCGGCACCGCTCATGTAGTCCGCACGCTGATCGTCGGTCATCATGACGACGATGTTCGGCCGCACGACGACATCCGCTGCCATCGCCGTCGAGTTAACGAGAATGATGGTGGCAACGAGGATTGGCTTCAGCATGTTTATTCTTTGCGAAGTGGACACCAGAGGTGCGACGAAACGTCTCACCTGGGCGATGGTATACGACCCCGTTGGTCAACGCCGTGAACGATTTCCAGATTGGCGTGTTTTCCCTGTATTCGTAGCGGAAGTCGTGAGACTTCTGACTGTAGCCCTCTCGCTCTGCGAGAGGATAGCGAAGCCGGAAGAATCCCCGTCGCATCGGTCCAGACTGTTGCTATCCTCTCGCGGAGCGAGAGGGCTACGTAAAAACCGCCCTTCAAGGCGTTGCCCTCCGGGGTCGGGGGGACGACCGGGGTTCCCTGGGTGCGCGAAACGCGACCCAGGGCTAATTGCTGTAATCCCTTCGGGATAAAAACCAAAACCCGGATGACCCAAAACACCTTACACCGTCCAGGGCGATGGCTTCTTCGGGTCGAGGCCGAATTCGGCGATGGCCTTCTCGACGATGCTGCGGTCGAGTTCGCCGCGTTCGGCCAGTTGATGGAGTGCGGCCACCACGACCGATTCCGCATCGACTTCGAAGAACCGGCGCAGGTTCTTTCGCGTCTCGCTGCGACCGAAACCATCGGTGCCGAGCGCCAGCATTCGGCTGCCCTTCGCGTCGGTCAGGAACGGCGCGATCATCTCGGGGAGCGCCCGCATGTAGTCCGAAGTCGCCACGATCGGGCCGTTCGTGTTGCCGAGAACCTTCTGCACGTACGGGAACATTCCCGGCTCGCTCGGGTGTAAGCGGTTGAAGCGTTCGCACTCCATCGCATCGCGGCGAAGCATCGGATAACTCGTCACGCTGAACACGGTGCTCGCAACGCTGTACTTCTCTGCGAGGATCGCCTGAGCGCGGATCGCTTCGTTGATAATCACGCCGCTGCCGAGGATCTGCACTTCGTGCTTCGCACCGGCTGGCTTCACGGTTTTGAACGGGTAAATCCCGCGCAAGATGCCTTCGCGCACCTGTTCGCCGGGCATCCCTGGCATGTCGTACGCTTCGTTGTAAACCGTCAGATAGTAGAAGCATTCTTCGTTGCGGACGAACATCGCGTTGATGCCGTCTTCGATGATCACGGCGAGTTCGTAACCGAACGCGGGGTCGTACGGTCGGCAACTCGGGATCGTCGCGGCGACGAGGTGGCTGTGGCCGTCTTCGTGCTGCAACCCTTCGCCGTTGATCGTCGTGCGGCCTGCGGTCGCGCCCATCATGAAGCCGCGGCAACGGCTGTCGGCGGCCGCCCATGCGAGGTCGCCGATCCGCTGGAAACCGAACATACTGTAGTAAATGTAAAACGGAATCGTGTTGACGCCGTGCGTGCTGTACGCGGTGCCCGCCGCGATGAAGTCCGCCATCGCACCGGCTTCGTTGATGCCTTCCTGGAAGATCTGCCCCGTCGTGCTTTCGCGATATTCCGTCAGGCTGCCGTGATCGACCGGCGTGTACTTCTGCCCGAAGCTCGAGTACATCCCGACCGCGTTGTACATCGGCGGCATCCCGAAGGTCTGGCCTTCGTCGGGCACGATCGGCACGAGTAACTTGCCGATCGACGGATCCTTAAAGAGTTGCGTCATCAACGACACCCAAGCGAGTGTCGTCGATACGCCCTTCGTTTCGCCGCCCTTGCGTTCGGCGTACAAGCCTTCGAAGAACTTGCGGTTCGGCGGCTGGCACGGCACGAACTTCGTGTTCCGCATCGGCGTGTAGCCACCCACGGCCTTGCGGCGTTCGTGCAGATACTTGATTTCCAAACTGTCGGCGGCGGGCGTGTAAAACGGACAGGCTTCGAGTTGATCGTCGGGAATCGGAATCTGAAAGCGGTCGCGGAATCCTCTCACTTGCTTCAGGCTCAGCGTTTTCTTCTGGTGCGTCGTGTTCTTGCCTTCGCCGCCTTCGCCGGGAATTTCGTAGCCTTTTACCGTCTTGGCAAGGATCACCGTCGGCTGTCCCTTATGGTCGATGGCCGACTTGTACGCGGTGTAAACCTTGAGCGGATCGTGCCCGCCGCGTCGCAGGAACTGGAGTTCGACGTTGCTGAGGTGCGAGACAATCGCTTTCAGTTCCGGCGTGTTGAAGAAGTTCTCGCGAATGAACTCGCCACCTTTGACGACGTATTCCTGATATTCGCCATCGACGACTTCCATCATCCGGCGAGCGAGTGCGCCGGTGTGGTCGTTCTTGAGTAGCGCATCCCAATCGCTGCCCCAAACGACTTTGATGACGTTCCAGCCTGCGCCGCGGAACAGCCCTTCGAGTTCCTGAATGATCTTGCCGTTGCCGCGAACGGGGCCGTCGAGCCGTTGCAGGTTACAGTTGATGACCCACGTCAGGTTGTCGAGCTTTTCGCGAACCGGCAGCGTGATGCAACCGAGGCTTTCGGGTTCGTCGCATTCGCCGTCGCCGAGGAACGCCCAGACGCGCGAATCGCCTGCGGTCTTCGATAGGCCACGGTCGCGCAGGTAACGGTTGAAGCGCGCGTGGTAAATCGACATGATCGGGCCGAGGCCCATGCTCACCGTCGGGAACTGCCAGAAATCGGGCATTAGCCACGGGTGCGGGTAACTGCTGAGGCCGCCGCCCGGTTGCAGTTCCTGGCGGAAGTTGTTGAGCTTCTGCTCCGGGAGTCGCCCTTCGAGGAACGCCCGCGAATACATACCGGGGCTGGCGTGCCCCTGATAGAACACGACGTCGCCGGGGTGATTCTCGGTCGGCCCACGGAAGAAGTGATTCCAGCCGACTTCGTACAGCGTCGCAGCCGAGGCGAACGTGCTGATGTGCCCGCCGACGTTGGTCGTCTTGTTGGCGCGTTGCACCATCGCCATCGCGTTCCAGCGGACGACGTTTTTGATCTTGCGTTCGAGTTCGCGATTACCGGGGTAAAGCGGTTGGTCTTCGACGGCAATCGTGTTGAAGTACGGCGTGGTAATGCTGCTCGTCTGCGGGACGCCGGCCTTGGTCGCCATCGCGGCGAGGGTATCGAGGAGAAACTTGGCGCGCTCGGGGCCTTGGGTTCGGATGATCGCTTCGAGCGATTCGAGCCACTCGGCGGTTTCCTGCGGGTCGGCATCGGGTGGCAGATGCGCACTCAGATTCGCCAACGTCTCGGGGGTTACCAGCATTTATCGACCTCAAAAATAGATCTCGACGCCCAGCCATGGATAGACGCAGTGCCGTTGCCATACGAGCCACCGGGTAAATCCCGATGGGAGTCCGTTTCACTATTAGAATAGAAATGTCGTTTCGGCCCGTCTACACGTTCGAGCCGTCTCTTGCCGATTCCCAACGTGGCGCGCCCGTCGAATCTGGAAATTATCGAGGCTGAACAATGAACGCACACGTGACACTCGAATCTCTGGCTCAGCGCGTCGAAGCGCTGGAACGTGCCGTCGGCGTTCCACCACGCCCACCTGCCAACGATGACAGTTGGCTAAGCGCGGTGGGGATGTTCGCAGGTAGCGATTTTATGAAGCAAGTCGACGAGGAAGGACGCAAAATCCGCGAAGCGGAGCGAGCGCAGGCGCAAGAGGAGCTGGTGGAAGAATGATCCTCCTCGACACAGACCACATCACATTGCTGAAGTACCCCGAAAGCGAACGCGGTTCGCGGTTAGTGGAACGACTGAAATCTCGTCCATCAGGCGTAGTGTTGGCAATTTCGATTGTTACCGTGGAAGAGCAAATGCGTGGCTGGCTGGCAAGCGTTGCAAAAGAGCGACTCGTACGCCGTCAGGTGATGGCATACACAGAATTGGCCCGACTCTTCGACTATTTCCGCTCGTTTAAAATTGCTTTGTTCGATGAACGGGCGGCAGATCAGTTCGATCTCCTCCGCGCCGCGAAGATACGACTTGGCACTATGGACCTGAAAATTGCGGCGATAACGTTAATCAACAATGCAAAACTCCTTACCGCCAATCGACGCGATTTCGAGAAAGTACCAGGTTTACGTGTCGAAAACTGGCTCGACTGATTTCCAAACAACAAAAACTGTAGCGACAATGCCCCCACAATACTGCACACTTGCGATCCTCATCGGCATCTTCGCCGGTTCGCCGGTGCTGGCGCTCGACCCGCCTGCGAAAAATATCCCGGCTTCGATGGTGAGTGTCGATGCGCCCACGCTGGCGCAGGCGTTGATCGAACTCGAAAAGCAAACGGGCATCAAAGTCTCGGCGGGTTCGCTCGACCCGGCGTTGCCGATCGCGATGCCGATTCGCAACGTGCCGTTCTGGAGTGCGCTCGAAGCGATTGCCGCGAACTCCGGCAGTCGCGTTGTTACGAGCAAGCAGGGGAAGCAGATCGCGTTTGCCAAAAAAGAGGGCGAGAATCGATCGAGCATCGACGGCGCGTTTCGCTTCGTACCGAAAAATGTGGCGGCCCGAACCGATCTCGAACGCGGGCGGACCTACTACGATTTGACGCTGGATATCCAGTGGGAGCCGCGGTTTCCCGTGTTCCGCATCGACAGCCAGCCGAAGATTCGCACCGCCGCCGACGACAAGGGAACCGCACTGACATCGCCCGCGATCTCGGCGAAAAGCCCGACGACCGGTTCCGCGCACACGGCCACGATCCGCATCGATGGTTTGACGCGGAGCGCCCGAACGATTGCCCGCCTCGAAGGCGAGTTTATCGTGACGGCCAGCCCGAAGATGCTCGCGTTCGAGTTCGAGGATTTGCAAGCCAAACTGCCAATCGTGAAAGAGCGCGACGGCGTGAAAGTGACGCTGAGATCGTTCGCGAAAATCGAAGGCCGCTGGGATGTCGAACTCCATCTCGAATACCCGGCGAGCCACCCGGAGTTCGAGAGTTTCGAATCGTGGGCAACGGGCAACGCAATCCGCCTGATCGCGCCGAATGCGGGTAACAGCTACGCCGAAGATAACTATGACATCACGGGGAGCGGTCGTCGCGTGGTGGCGGCGTACCGGTTCAAAGATGCGACGATCGGCCAGCGCGACCCGACGAAAGCGAAGGGTTGGAAGATCGTTTACGAAACCCCCGCGCCGCTGATCGAGTTCCCGATTCGCTTCGATTGCAAGGACATTCCGCTACCATGACGCCGCGCGCGATCGCACTGCTGTTCCTCGTCGCGTGGGCGGGCGTTGCCGTGGGGCAGCCCGTTGCCATCGATGGCGCATCGGTGCGTGGGGAGTCGCCGCAGACGCGGAAGCGGTTGGCCGAAGCGCAAAAAAACATGCAGGACGGCAAGTGGGACGACGTCCTCGACCCGCTCCAGCAACTGCTCGACGATGCGGGCGACGACCTGATCGGCGTCGATGGCACGGCATTCTCGGCCGCGCGATTTACCGTCCATAAGTTGCTCGCGAAACTGCCGCCGGAGCCGCTGAAAAAATATCGCGACCGCGTCGAAGAACCGGCCCGGCAACTCCTCGAAATCGGCAAGCGAACCCGCGACGAACAGCCGCTGCACCTGTTGCTCGACCGCTACGCGATTAGCCGACCGGCCGAGGACGCGCACCGCTTGCTCGCCGAATTCGCGTTCGAGCGCGGCGACTTTGCACTCGCGAAACGGCACTGGGAAATGCTGCTTCCCGGAAAGCCGACCGACTTCGTGTACCCTTCGCCGCAAGTGAATCTGGCGATTCCCCGTGCGAAAATTGTGCTCGCCACGATCTTCCAACGCGACCTGCCCGCCGCACGCGCGCAACTCGCCGAGTTCCGCGCGAAGCACGCGATGGCCGAAGGATTACTCGCGGGGCGCACGGGGATTTATTGCGACACACTTCAGGCACTGATCGACCGACCGCCGCAACTCGCGGCGAATCCGGGCGAGTCGTGGACGGCGTTCGCGGGCGGGCCGACGAGGTCTGGTGTGGCGGGCAGTTTGCGGCGCAACTGGCCGAGCGCGCCGACGTGGAAAACGCCAATCCCGCCAGACCCGCTCGCCGACGCGACACGAACCCGCGCACGGCCGAGCGCCATCGGCGGGGCGCGGGCGGTCGCGTTCCATCCCGTCGTGTTCGGCAACGAGGCGTTCATCGCCGATGGTGGCCGCCTGATCGGCTTCGACCTGGCCATGGGTACTTCCCGCGTCGCGTTCGCGAATGCCAACAAAGCGAGTGCCGAGGATCGCAAATTGCCGCTCGCGTTCGATGCCGATTTCACGCTAACTGCGACGGACAACGCGATCTACTCGCGATTCGGACATGCCGCGATGTTCCCGAATGCGGCGAAGCCGAGTTCGTTGGTTTGCTGGACTCCTACGGGCGTGAAGTGGACGCGCGAGCCGCCGGTAAGTGCGGACTTCGCGGCGTCGTGGGAAGCCGCGCCGGTCGTTGCGAACGGCCGCGTTTGGGCGGCGTTCCTGCGCTCCGAAGGCGGGCGGTTCATTCACTCGATCGCCTGCTACGACGATCGCAGCGACAAGCCCGTTTGGGTGACGGATGTTTGCGAATCGCCGACGGCCACGGGGAGCGAATCGCGGACGCGGCACGAGCCGCTGACGCTCGCTGGCCGCAACGTCGTGTTCTGTTCGCACACGGGTGTGATCGCGGCGGTGAACGCGCTCTCGGGCAAGTCGGCTTGGGCGTATCGTTACCCGCGCATCCGCAAAATTCCCGGCGATGGTCGGCACCGCGACATCGCCCCCGCCGCGGCCGCCGACGGTCGCGTTTTCGTTGCCCCCACCGACGCCGATCGGCTGCTCGCCTTCGATGCCGAAAATGGCAATTTGCTTTGGAATGAAGGTCCAATCGAAGTCGAACACATTCTGGGCGTCGCGGAGAATCGCGTCGTTGCCGCGATCGCGGGGCCGGTCCGTGGCGTGCGTGCGTATCGCGCTTCCGATGGTTCCACCGACGCGCCACACGGCTGGGTTTGCCACGACGACCCCGGCTTATCGTCGTTCGGGCGCGGGCTGGTTGCCGATGATTTCGTCGCGTGGCCGACGCAAGCGGGGCTGTATTTTCTGCGGCTCGCCGATGGCAGTGTGGCGCGGCAACCGCAGCGCGGCCCGCACGGGAATTTGGCCTACGCGAACGGCGTGCTGCTGGTGGCAACGCCGACCGAAATCTGGGGGTATGTCGCCGAGCCGCTGCCCGCGAACGAACCCGTGCCGATCGCGCGAATCGACGTTCGCGCCACCCCGCAAAAGATGGCCGCGAAACCGGTGACGGTGCCGAAAGCGAAATTAGAATTCGCACCGAAGCTGAGCCTCACCGCCGCCGTAATATCCACGGGCAGCGCAGCTGGTTTCGACCGCATGTTGATACCCGCAACGGGCACGTGGGGCACGACGCCAACGGGGCTGCGCTGGCTGGTGCAGATCGGCCGAAACCGTTCGCGGGCGGTCGCCACGAACGGCGAAAGCCGCGAGATTGCCGGCCGCGCCACGGGTGCGATTTACCTCGGTGCGAACGCGATCCTGTTCGGCGAACGGCGAATCGCCCGCATCGCGCCGTGGACCGATGGCACCATCTGGACGTACGACATCCCGCTAACGGAATGCCCCGAAATTCTCGGTTGCATCGTCGCCGGTTCGACCGTCGTTTGCCTTGTCGGCGAGTATCACCTCATCGGGTTATCCCTCAACGATGGCCACCTGCTTTGGGCAATCGACGGCATGAAACGCAAACGCCTCGCGTCTTTCTCTTTCGACGGCGCACCCCGTTTCGATTCGCATCTTTACGCGGATTCCACTGGGATTCTCGTTCATTTGTCGAATGCCCGAAGCTGGCAACTCGATGCGGACACCGGTGCGATCCTCGCCGATTCGCCGAGTGCGGATTCGCCGTGGCCGACCGACCCCGTTGCCATCGACGACGCCAAATCGCTGGTGATCGCCGATGGGCCGGGCCGCGTGCGGGCGTGGGATCGGCGGCAATTTCAAACGACGTGGACGAGCGATGCGGGCCGCGACACGAGCTTGCGCGGCATTGCGGCGGGCGTCGTGTTGCGCGGCGATTCGATCCTGATTACGGTCAACAGGAATCACGGCGTCGAACTCGAACGACTCCGTACCACCGATGGCCGGCGCGTCTGGCCGCAACCCGCGTACTTCCCCGTCGATACCATTGACGCGCACGCTTTGACGAGCGATGGCGAAAATCTGTTCGTATCGCTGACAGATCGCATCGTGGCGCTACGTTGGGACACGGGCCGTGAAGTCTGGGAACATCCGTTGCCGGCGTACGCCGAAGGCTGGCAGGCGAAGCCGACCCGCGACGCGATCCTCGTATATCCGGCCCGCGCGATCCGCCCGGACGAACGCCTACACTGGTTGTTCCCGACCGACACTGCGCGATTATTCGCACGGATGGCGGTCGCCGCCGACGACTACGAAACGCGAACGATCCCGATTTGGATACTCGACTCCGCCACGGGCCGCGTACAACGAAAAGCAGACATTGCCGCTCGCGGTTCGCAACTGAGCGTGGAACTGTGGCCCGAAGGCGCGGTCTTTGCCGCAGGTGGATCGTTCGAAACTCTGCCGTCCCACTCACCCCGGAGCGCACCCGGTGCCGACCGATAACCCCGTCGAATTGACCGCCCTCGAACCCGAGATTCTCGAAACCGCCGAGCGTTTGCGCATCGGTGCGGCGAAGCTGCTGGCCGAGTGCAGCAAGGTCATCGTCGGGCAAACCGACGTGATGGAGCAACTGCTGATCGCAGTTCTGGCGCGGGGCCACTGCCTCCTCGTCGGCGTGCCTGGCCTCGCGAAAACGCTGATGGTTCGCACGCTTTCGGATGGCATGAACCTCACGTTCAGCCGCGTGCAGTTCACCCCAGACCTCATGCCGTCGGACATCACCGGCACCGATATTTTGCAAGAAGATAAAGCGAGCGGCGCACGCTCGTTCCGCTTCGTGCAGGGGCCGATCTTCGCGAACATCGTCCTCGCCGACGAGATCAACCGCACGCCGCCCAAAACGCAAGCGGCTCTCCTCGAAGCGATGCAAGAACGCCAGGTGACCGTGGCCGGACATCGGCACGTACTGCCCGATCCGTTCTTCGTGTTGGCCACGCAAAACCCGATCGAGCAAGAAGGCACGTACCCGCTACCCGAGGCGCAGCAAGATCGCTTCATGTTCAACATTCGCGTCGATTATCCTTCGGAAGAAGAAGAAGTTCGCATTATCGAAGCGACGACGTCCGCGAATCAAACGCGAATTCATCGCGTGATTACCGAAGCCGAACTGCACGCGATGCAGGAACTCGTACTGCAAGTACCCGCCGCCGAGTACGTGATTCGGTATGCGTCGCGACTGGTTCGCACGACGCGGCCGCTCGCCAAGAACGGCGAAGTGTCCAGCGTGCCGATGCCCGACTTCGTGAAGAAGTACGTCAGTTGGGGAGCCGGGCCGCGAGCGGGGCAGAGCCTGATTATGGCAGCCAAAGCGCGGGCGCTTCTGAAGGGCCGAACCTACGTCGCCATCGAAGACGTGAAGGCGGTCGCGCTGCCCGTGTTGCGCCACCGCGTGATCGCGAATTACAACGCCGAAGCCGACGGCGTCACCACCGACGACATCGTGAAACGACTCATCGCAGCGATCCCCCGCGAAGCGGAAAACGCACGATGAGCACGCCATCGGACATTCTCGCTCGCATCGACAAGCTCGAACTCGATGCGAGGCAGGTCGTCGAAGGCTATCTGTCGGGTCGGCACAAAAGCCCCCGTCATGGGTTTGCCGTCGAGTTCGCGCAGCACCGCGAATACACCCCCGGCGACGACATTAAGCACCTCGACTGGAAAGTGTTTGGCCGCACCGAACGCTATCACCTCAAGCAATACGAACAGGAAACCAACCTCGTTGCGTGGCTCGTCGTCGATGCCAGCGAGTCGATGAGCTTCGCCTCGGGGGCGCGCTCGAAGTACGACATCGCGTGCATTTTGGCGGGCGCGATTGCGCACCTCGTACTCCAGCAATCGGATAGCATCGGCATGGTGTCGTATGCAGATCGCATTCAGCAGTTTCTGCGGCCATCGGCGCGTTCGGGCAGCCACTACCGCGAGTTGTTGAAACTCCTCGCCACCGGGCCAACGACCAGCGTTTCGACTACGGGCGCAGTGTTAAATGAACTTGCGGGCCGCACCGGACGGCGGGGCATCGCGTTCCTGATTAGCGATTTGCTCGACGATGTGCCCGAGATCCTCGACGGCATTCGCCACCTGAAATATCAGAAGCACGAAGTCGTGGTCATTCACGTTCTCGATGCCGCCGAACTCGATTTCCCGTTCCGCCACCCGACGCTTTTCAAGGGGCTAGAAGCGATCGCCGAACTGAGTACCGACCCACTCTCGGTGCGCGATAGTTACCTCGCCGAACTCAACGCCCACCTCGGAGCCATCGAAGAAGGTTGCCGCGTCTTGCAGTCCGATTATCTGCGCGTGCGTACCGACGACGACCTCGGCACGGTGCTATCCGGTTACTTCCAGAAACGCGGCAGCCGGTAGTCGCACGGTTATTGTCGAGTCGACGAGGTTCGCAAAGTCGTTTCGTAAACCGCTCGCAGTTCGTGCCCGAATCGCTCGGGGGCGAACTGACGTAGGGCCGTCAGTCGGGCGTTAGTTTCCAGTTGCTTCCTCAATCTCTCATCGTCGAGGATTCGACCAATCGCACTCGCCAGATCCTCGGCATCGCCGGGCTGGTAGCCGATCGCATCGATGCCATCGGTAAATAACTCCATCGCCCCACCTGCTGCTGCGACGACCACCGCACGACCGCACGACATCGCTTCGGCAATCGTCAGGCCGAACGGCTCGGGCCGCGTGCTCGCATGAACGACGACATCGAGCATCCGGTAAGCACTCACGGGGTCCGGTTGAAACGGCAGGAACGTCACGCGACCGGCGATACCGAGTGCGTCGGCGTGCGACTGCAATTCGTGCTGCGTCACCTGCGAACCGGCCGTCGCGTAAATCGGCCCGCCGACAATGTAACCTTGCACGAAACTCGGCAACCGCGAGAGCGCATTGAGGAACACGCGGTGCCCCTTCCAGTTCGCGTACGTTGCCACCAACCCGACGCGAAACGGTAACATGGCCTCGCGTTCTCGCGGCGAAAAATGTTGGACATCCACACAATTTCGCACCGTTGTCGCGGCCACACCGGGCAGTGCCGCCTCGACATCGCGCTTCACGGCATCGGAGATCGCGACGATGTGCGATACCGATTTTCGCACGTACCGTAGCAATTTTGCCATGAGTGGCCGTTCGGAATAGAAATCGTGAACGTGCCAAACGATCGGTGCTTTTCCGCCGCCGAGTGCCAGTAGCAGATGTGACTTGGCCCCGTTGGAATGAACGAGCGTCGGCCTCAGTTCCCGTAGTATCGCGCGAAATTGCCGGAGGAATTTTACATCGTGCGGTGACACCGCGGTAGCAGTGATCGCGAGCCGCGCGAGCGCCCGGAGCCTGCTCGAATTCCGCAACTGCGAATCGCCCAACCCGGATAGCGCAGGCGGTAACGGCAACACGCGAACCGCCACGCCACGTTCGCGCAGTGCCGCTTCGAGCGGCCCCGTACCGAGTAAAAGGACCGTCACTCGTGCGTGCGTGCGGACCGCATCGACGGCGGCCAGCAACACGCGCTCGGCCCCACCGATGACGCCGACCGGATTCACGAACACGATGTTCCGCATTCGTCATTTCTCCAGTAGTTTGGCGTATGCTTCCGCTACAGTTGCTGCGTGCATTTGCCAGCGAAATCGCGACGCCCACACGAGCCGATCCGGCCTCGCTGTCACGGTACTGTCACCGCGAATCGTTTCGACGATGGCTTGCACCCAGGCGGGCAAATCGCCGACGGGTCGGTATGTCGCTGCCGTGCCACCGGCTTCGCGCAAAGCCGAAATGTCGCTCGCCACCACCGGCGCGCCGCACGCCAGCGCCTCGATCACGGGCAGCCCAAAGCCCTCCGCTTCGCTCGGCATCAGCACTACCGTTGCCCGTCGATAAACCTCCGCGAGTTCCCACCGCGACAAGCCCACCAGGTGCGTAATGTCGCTGGCCACACCGAGCCGATCGATCTGCTCGCGTTGGCCCGGCGTCCACTCGCCGCCGACTTTGACGAGGTGCAGTTCGGGTATCTCCCGGCGTGCGATTGCGAACATTTCGAGCAACAGGTCGATGCGTTTCCGCGGAATCGTGCTGCCGACGTGCAACAACCACGGGCGACTATTTAATGCGTCGATCGCACTCAGGCGGATCGGCTCTGCGGGGGAATGTTCGTGAAATTCCGGTGCCACCCCGAGCGGGGCTTCGATCAGTTTGGCGGGGTCGATTAGGCCGAGTTGCAAGATCTGCGCGTGTGTGGATCGCGATGTCGCTATCACTACGCTGGCCGATTGCATCCCCGATAACACTCGCCGCATCAGCGACCGGAACCAACGTGGCCGCGGCTCGGCTTGCGGTTCCAGTAGGCAACGAAATGCATCGAGATCGTGGCAATAGACGCCGGTACGGCCGGCGGGTAGTTCGTGTACGAGATGCGCATAACTGTGATCGACGACGTGATACGCATCGGCTCCGGGGAGCGAACGCGCGAACTGCGGATAGGCGAAATAGCGGTTATACAGCCGATCCGCGTTGAACGCGAACCGCGAGCGAGCGAATCCCGGAAGTCGCGCGAATCGCTTGCGATACGGCGGAATCGCACGAATTCCCGTCACAGGCGTCGGCAGATTCGCGAGCAGCATCTCCGCGCAGAGATCCATACTCGCCCAACCTTCGTCGGGGAAATCCGGCAACACGGCGAGGCGAAATGGAGGGATATTCATTCCGTCGTCGCGTCTGCCACGGGGGCGAAACCGCGGCGAAGGGTGTTCTCGGTGATGGTACGCGAAACGACGAATTGCCGGAGATAATCCGGCCCGCCCGCTTTACTACCGATGCCGCTGAGCATGAAGCCGCCGAACGGCTGCCGTTGGACGAGAGCCCCCGTGCATTTGCGGTTCACGTAGAGGTTCCCGACGCGGAACTGCTTCTTCACCTTTTGAATATTCACGGGGCTGCGGCTGAACACGCCCCCCGTGAGCGCGTACTTGGTGCCGTTGGCGATTCGGATGGCGTCGTCCAAATTCTTCGCCTTCATGACGCAGAGGACGGGGCCGAAGATTTCATCTTGGGCAATCGTCGCCGTTTCGGGCACGTCGGCGAACAGCGTCGGGCCGACGTAGAACCCTTCGTCTTTCAGTGGGCCGACATCGTACTGGAACGCTAACTTCGCCTGCGTTTTACCCAACTCGATGGACTTCAAAATGCGATCCCGCGACTCGGCATCGATCACTGGGCCGAGCGAACAACCGGGCCGTTCGGCCGCACAGACGGTCAGCGACTTCGTCGCCTCGATCAATCGGTTCAGGAACGGCTCGTAAATACTGCCCACGACGATGACGCGACTGCCTGCCGAACACTTTTGCCCGCCGTAGCCGAACGCCGAATCGACCACGCCGCGGACCGCTTCGTCGAGGTCGGCGTCCGCATCGACGACGATCGCGTTTTTGCCACCCATCTCAGCGATGACCTTTTTGACGAACTGCTGCCCGCCGGGTGTGCGGCTGGCTTGTTCGTTGATCTGCAACGCCACTTTTAACGAACCGGTGAAGGCGATCAGCGCCACGTCGCGGTGTCCCACCAACACCGGCCCGACGTCCTCACCGATGCCCGGCAAGAAGTTCACCACACCCGTTGGCAGTCCGGCTTGCTGGAAGCATTCCATCAATTTTGCGCCGACGATTCCACTTTGTTCGGCCGGTTTCATCACCACCGTGTTACCGGTCACGACGGCTGCGACGGTCATGCCGCACAGAATCGCGAGCGGGAAATTCCACGGCGCGATCGCGGCAGCCACCCCGCGCGGTTCGTAGAAGAAGGTGTTTGCTTCACCGGGTACGTTCGTATCTTGTGCGTGTCCCATCTTCTCGGCTTCGATCGCGTAGTAATCGCAAAAGTCGATTGCCTCGGCCACGTCGGCGTCGGACTCGCGCCACGGTTTGCCCGTTTCGAGAACGATCCAGGCTGCGAGTTCAAATCGGCGTTCGCGCATGACATTGGCTACGCGGCGAATGTACGTGGCCCGTTCCGCCACCGATGTCTCGCGCCACGCCTCGAATGCTTTCACGGCTGCGGCGATGGCTTGCTCGGCGTGCTGCGCAGTCGCCTTCCCCGTACGGCCAATCCGCTCGACCAGCTTCGACGGGTTCACCGAGTCGATGTACTCGCTCGTCGCGACGGTTGCGTTGCCGATGACCGGCGGGAACGTGCGACCGAGTTGCCCGCGAACCGATGCGAGTGCCTCAACCATTCGCTCGCGATTTTCGGCACGGCTGAAGTCGCTCAACGGTTCGTTCTGGAACGCGACGTGCGTCCGGTGTTCTCCGTTGCGGGTGGCAATCATGTCCGGTTCTCGGTGGTGGCTTGCGCCCGTGTTCTCGGGATTTTGTAGCAACTGTTCCTCGGATACGTGCTCGGTGAAGCCTTGCCGGAGGAACGAATCGTTCGACGTGTTTTCGAGTAATCGCCGCACGAGGTACGCCATGCCCGGCAGCAGTTGCCCGTACGGCGTGTAAATCCGCACTCGCGTTCCAAATGTTTTCAGTGCCTCTTTGATCGGGTCGGCCATGCCGTAGAGCATCTGGAATTCGAATCGCTGCGCGGGCACTTTGCATTCTTCGGCAACTGCCATGACGTTCGCGATACTGCGGATGTTGTGGCTGCCGAACGCGGGCATCAGCCAATCGTAGTTCTCCATCAGAAACCGGGTACATCGCTCGAAGCAGGCGTCGGATTGCCACTTCTCCGTCCACACCGGTATCGGCCAATGGTTCTGGGCGGCGATCACCGTTTCGTAATCCCAGTATGCCCCCTTCACCAGCCGAATCCAAACGGGGCAGTTGCGTTCGTCGCGTGCCCAGTTGCGGAGTGTCCGCAGGTCTTCCTCGGTGTCGCGCAGGTAGGCTTGAATCGCGATGCCGACGTGCGGCCAGTCGCGGAACTCCGGCTCGCTCAGGATCTCCCGGAAGATGCGTAGGGTGGTGTTTTTGAAGCTGTATTGTTCCATGTCGAAGTTGACGAACGCGCCGTTCTTCTTCGCCAATGCCAAGATCGGCCGCAACCGGTTTCGCACCGCCCGCGACGTTCCGACGGGGTCGATCGGATCGAATTGACTGAACAGCGCCGACAGCTTGACCGACACATTCACACGCGGGATCGGCCCCCGATCGTCGCGGTCGATAATCGGCACTTCCGGCACGGCATTGACGATCGGCGACAGCCCGTTGAGCAGGTCGAAATACTGTTTCTGCACGCCATCCGCTTCGGCTTCGGTGATCGTCGCCTCGCCGAGCAAGTCGATCGTGAACGCCATCGATTCGTCGCGCATCCGCATCACTGCGTCGATCGCCTCATGCACGTTCGACCCCGCGATGAACTTGCGGGCCATCGTCTCCGCGCTCGCTTTAGCCTGTTTTGCCAGCAACCGCCCCGCGAACCCGCTCTGGGGGATCAACCCGATGCTCGCCCGCGCCCACCACGGTAACGCCGACTTCGCCTCGGTGAGGTACTCGCGTAGGTGCCGACCGACTTCGTTTGGATCGTTCAGGTACGGCAGCGTATCGACGAAACGGAAAAGCTGAACTTTGAGCGCGTCGTTCCCCATCGCGAAGCTCATGATCCAGTCGTCCCAAAACCGTCGCGTAAACGGCAGCGGACGCCCGCCGATGCGTGCAAAGATCTCCCGCCCGTAGGCTCGGATGCGCGATTCGACTGAAACCGCAGTCGTCATATTTTTCCCCGCAACAGCGTGAGGCACTTCCTCTGGTGTGGAATTATACGTGGGTAATCCGGTGCGAGATTTCCTGCGAATCGGTCGTTTCATCGCTTCCTTCGGCACGAACGGCATTCGCCATCCGAAAACTGGTGAACTTCCGTACAAATCGCTTGCACCCGAACGAGCGATCGCGTACTTACGAGTGAAGTGTACGTACGATTACTAAATGTTCGGGAGTTCACTCGTGCCGCTCCGCATCCTTTTCGTCGATATGAACGCCTACTTCGCTTCGGTGGAACAGCAAGATAATCCGAAGCTGCGCGGGAAGCCCGTCGGCATCGTGCCGATGATGGCGCGTTCCACCTGTTGCTTGGCCGCGAGCTACGAGGCGAAAGCGTACGGCATCAAAACCGGCACCCCCGTTTGGGAAGCACTGCAACTGTGCCCGTCGTTGCAACTGGTGGTGGCGCGGCACGACCGCTACGTGGAAGTTCACAACCAGATCGTGCGTGCTGTCGGCCGGTGCTTGCCGATCCATCGCGTGATGTCGATCGACGAAATGGCGTGTCGACTCATCGGCGACGAACGAATCCCCGCGACAATCCGACTTATCGGGACGAAGATCAAAGCCGAGATTCGCGCCGAGGCGGGCGATTGGATTCGCTGCTCTATCGGCGTCGCGCCGAACGGGATTCTCGCGAAAGTCGCATCGGACATGCACAAGCCCGACGGCCTGACGATCATCGAATCGGAGGAGCTGCCGCATCGACTGTACTCGTTGCCGATCACCGACTTTCCCGGCATCGGCCCGCGTATGGGCAAGCGGTTCCACACGCACGGCGTGTTCACGACGCAGCAGTTGTGCGAGCTATCGCTGAAGGCGCAAACGCTGATCTGGGGAAGCCGGATTCACGGCGAACGCTGGTATTTCATCCTGCGCGGGGAGGAGGTTCACGAGAAGGCGACGCACCGGCGAACGGTCGGTCATTCGCACGTGTTGCCACCGGTGTTACGCACCGTTGCCGGGGCACGCGGCATTATGGTGAAGCTCATCCATAAGGCCGCCGCGCGGCTACGAGGCATCGGTTACTGGTGCGGTCGCATGGCCGTGTCGGTGCGTTACGATTCCGGCGAACGATGGGAAGCGAAAGGCTCGATCCCCCGTTGCCAAGATACGCTGACACTATTGCTGGCGTTCGGCGAATGGTGGTCCGAACGGCCAGTGTTACGCACGGGGCGACCGCTGAAAGTCAGCATGGTGCTGTTCGACCTGACTCCTGCTGCCACCACCACGCCATCGCTATTCGAATCGGATCGGCAACTGACGACGCTCTCGCACGTCATGGATAAAGTGAATCGCACCTTCGGAAAGAACGCGATCCACTTCGGCACGATGTGCGGTTCGGAGACCACCGCCCCGACTCGCATCGCGTTTTCAAATATCCCCGAGTTCGACCCGGCACACGAGTGACACCGCAGCGATACTTCGAGCTAGGTATATATGCGTTGCGGCGAAACGAAGATCACTACAATTACTTCTTGCACATACTCAACGAGGTTTGCTGTGAACGCGCTCACGTATTCGTTCGATGTCGTTGTCGTTGGCGCGGGCCATGCGGGGACCGAGGCGGCCATGGCGGCTGCGCGGCTCGGCTTGAAAACGTGTCTGCTGACGATGAATGCCGATGCCGTCGGGCAGATGAGTTGCAACCCCGCGATCGGCGGCGTCGCGAAGGGGCAGATCGTCCGCGAGATCGATGCGCTCGGTGGCGTCATGGGCAAATGCACCGACGCCAGTGGCATCATGTTCAAGATGCTGAATGCGTCGAAGGGGCCTGCGATGCACTCGCCGCGGGCGCAGTGCGACAAGAAGCTGTATCAGTTTACGATGAAACGCTGGGTGGAAGATCAGCCGAACCTCACGCTGCGTCAGGAACTCATCGAAGGCTTGCTGATCGAAAATCAGCGTGCGGTCGGCGTGCTGGCGCGGGGCGACACGCGCTACCTCGCAAAGGCGGTCATCCTGACGACGGGGACGTTCCTCAAGGCGCTCATGCACACGGGCGAAGCGAAGACGCGCGGCGGGCGAGCGGGCGATAACTCCGCCGAAGCGATGAGCGATAGTTTGGCATCTGCGGGTTTCGAACTCGCACGGTTCAAAACGGGGACGCCGTGCCGACTCAATGGCCGAACGATCGATTTCTCGAAGCTCGAAGTCTCCGCCGGCGACCCGACCCCGCGACCGTTCAGTTATTCGACGGAGCGCATCGAAGTTCCGCAAGTCGTCTGCCACCTCACGCACACGAACGAGAAAGTTCACGCACTCATCCGCGCGAACCTCGATCGCGCACCGATGTACTCGGGGCAGATCCACGGGCGTGGCCCGCGCTACTGCCCGTCGATCGAAGACAAAGTCGTGCGGTTCGCCGAGAAGGATAGCCATCAGATTTTCCTCGAACCGGAAGGGTTGCACACGCGCGAATACTACTGCAACGGCATCAGCACGAGTTTACCGAAAGACGTGCAAGCCGAAATGCTCAAGCTCATTCCCGGCTTGGAGAACGCCGAGGTGATGCGTTGGGGCTACGCGGTCGAGTACGATTATGCCCCGCCGACGCAGCTTCACCCAACCCTTGAGACGAAGCCGATTGCGGGGTTGTACTTCGCGGGGCAGATCAACGGCACCACGGGTTACGAGGAAGCCGGGGCGCAAGGGCTGATGGCGGGGTTGAATGCGGCACTCAAGATTAAGGGCGAGCCGCCGCTGATTCTCGACCGCAGCCAGGCGTACATCGGCGTGCTAATCGACGACCTCGTCACGAAAGGCGTCGACGAGCCGTACCGCATGTTCACATCGCGCGCGGAATATCGCCTCGTGTTACGCCACGACAACGCGGATCGTCGGCTTACCCCAATTGGGCACCAGATCGGCAGCGTCGACGATGCCGCGTGGGAACGGCTGCAAGCGAAGGAACGCGGAATTGGCGAACTGCAGAACGCACTAAAGGCGAACAAGTCTGAGGGAGATAATCTTGCCACGTGGCTTCGGAGAACCGAGGTACTTTGGGCGGATATCTGCGTGCGTTGCCCCGCGATGGCCGAGTGGAACGACCGGCCCGATGTCGTCGAGCAAGTCGTGCTCGAAGCGAAGTATTCGGGGTACATCGACCGGCAAACGTCGGAGGTGGCACGCTTTAAGAAGCTGGAAAACAAGCGAATTCCGGACAACTTCGACTTTGCAGGGATTTCGCAACTTCGGAATGAAGCCAAAGAGAAACTCAACCGGATCCGCCCCGTGAACATCGGCCAAGCAAGCCGGGTGAGTGGCATCACCCCGGCAGACTTGGCAGTGCTGTTGTTTTATTTGGATTGACCCGTTATACGTCGTCTCGTCCGACGGGGCAGGAGCCGGGTTACCGGGGTTCTGCTGAACCTGCTAAACGAGGTACTGCGAGATTTCGGGCTTCCCAAACCGTGTGAAACTTGGCAATATGGGTCAAGTTCGGTAAATGGGCGAGACGAAGTGAAACGGTACCGAAGCGTGGCGTATCTGGGCAAGGAGGGTAGAACAGTCGAGGATTGACGGTGGCCGAACATAAGTAGACTCGGCAAGCCTTTCTGATTTTGCGAATCAAGACCTTGTTGGCAAACGAGTTAAGTCGAATCGACGGGGTCGTATCGCGTTGACAGGCAAGGATTGCCGGTTATACTTCGAGCGTGGTTTGAACGACGGGCTTCTCTAGCTTGTCTGCTTTATTCAAACCTCGGGCACAGTTCCCTTTGACTGAAATCCCCCTTCTTGCGTGAAGTGCGGCAATTCCGTGATTGCTGCGTTTCAACAGAGACATGGTTGTATCGGACAAGGATGTTTCCGATCCTGCATCGCGTTCACGTTGAGCGTGGAGAGGGATCTGCTTCATGAAAGCCGGCCGGAGCCGGCATGGGTGGATCGGCACATGAAGACAGTATTTACGACGGGCGAGGCGGCCAAGATCTGCAAGGTCAGCCAACAAACCATCATCCGTTGCTTCGACAACGGACAACTCAAAGGCTTCCGCGTTCCGGGATCGAAATTCCGGCGGATCCCCCGCGAGGCGCTTTACAAGTTCATGCGCGATAACCAGATCCCGACCGATGCCCTCGAAAGCGGCAAGCGGAAGATACTGGTGGTCGACGACGAACCGGATATCGTCGAGATGATTAGCAAAGCCCTCGACGACGATGGCCGCTTCGATATCCGCGTCGCCGCCAACGGCTTCAATGCGGGCATGATGGTCAAGGACTATCGCCCGGACCTGATCGTGCTCGACGTCAACTTGCCGGACATCAACGGTAAGGAAGTCTGCATGCGGGTGCGTGCGGACAAGAACCTCGAAGAAGTGCGCATCATCTGCATCAGCGGCGAAGTCGAAGACAGCAAGATTCAGGAACTGAAGCTCGCAGGTGCCGACGACTTCGTTCACAAGCCATTCGATGTCGATTTTCTCATCGAGCGGATGTGTGCGCAACTGGAAATGGAACCGGCATCGACCGTCTGAAACGTTACGGACTATGACCCCGGTTGCCCCGGCCTCGTAGAGGCCAGCTACATAACAGCCCCGGCCTCGTAGAGGCCAGCTACATAACAGCCCCGGTTTTGTAGCTGGGGTCTATGACCCCGGTCTTGTAGCTGGGGACGACGATGCGATCTCGTTCGCATCGTCGCAGGGTCGAACCCAGGCAAGGAGTGCGTACGGTGGGTGAAGCGTCGGCGTCTCGACTTGCGATGGAATTGCCGTGGCTATGCCCGGCGATGTCGTCGCTGGTCGCGCTGGCCGACGAGCACCCGAATACGCACGCCTTGTTTGCCGATCCGGGGCTACTGCTTCTCGCACTTCGCTACGTTCGTCCCGGTCTGACGCCGCAATCGATCAATCGCGATTGCCTGCTTCAGCCAATCATTCCCGAAGCCGCTGCGTTTTTCCTCGATAAAGCACCGCAATCGACTTCGCAAACTCTCCTCGAATACGCAACGCGTGTCGGCCGTCTGGCCGCAACAATCGCCACGGACACGCGGCGTTGCCCGCCACTGGCGGCGTACGTCGCCGGTTCGCTCGCCCCGCTCGGGTGGCTGGCGGTTGCGGCCACGTCCCCGCAAGCGATCGATGCTTGCCAGAATCACGCCGAATTTTCGCACGATCCCTTTCGCACGCAGTCGGAAGTCTGGGGCTTGTCGCACGATCAGATCGTGCGTCGGCTCGCGGTGCGATGGCGGCTGCCGACGTGGGTGGCCGGGGTGATCGGCAATTTGCATCACGAAGCCGATGTCGCCGAATCGCTCGGTGCCGAACCGGGGCTGTTCGCGGTGGTGCGCGAAGCGGTGCAAGCCGCCGATTGTTACGGGCTACTCGGGCAATCGAAGCCGACGCAAACGCGAACTATCGACACGCACATTCCGGAACCGGTGAACCCGCTGTTGCCGAAATTGTTGCGTGCGGTGGCACGGGCACGCCGCGCCAACGGCATCACCGCGATGGCGGCGCTCGAAGCCGAGAATGACCGTTTGCACAAACTCGCGTTCGATTCGCGTGCGGACTTCGAGTGTGCGGTGCGCGATGCGAAACTCGCGGGGCTGGCCGAACTGGCAGCGGGTGCGGGGCACGAAATCAACAACCCGCTCGCGGTGATCTCCGGGAATGCGCAGCTTCTCGCGAGCCGGGAAGACGACCCCGCACGGAAGAAATCGCTCGACGCGATCATTCGGCAAACCAAGCGCGTCGCCGGGATTCTGCAAGAATTGAACCAGTTCGCACGGCCGCCGTTGCCGAACCGCCAGCCGACGACGCTGGCCGCGATCCTCGCCAAGACCATCGAAGATTTCCAAAATACCGCCACGCTGAAAGGCGTGATGCTCGCGGTCGCCGCGCCGCTCGATGTCCGCGTCAATGTCGATTTCAACCAGATTCGCAAGGCGATTGGCCACCTCGTGCAAAATGCAATCGAAGCCTCGCCGAGTGGCGGCCATGTGACGGTCAGTATGTCGCAAACGAACCAGATGGTGGCCATCGCGATCGAAGACGATGGCCCCGGTCCGACCGACGTGGCGATCCCGCATCTGTTCGACCCCTTCTATTCGGGGCGGTCTGCGGGTCGCGGTCGCGGATTCGGCCTTCCCACCGCGTGGCGATATGCGACAATCCACGGTGGCGATGTCCGCTACGAACGAACCGCAGCCGGGCCGACGCGATTCGTTCTCACGTTGCCGGTCTGTTGCGGAATGCACGAAGCGACCGCCGACCGCAAAACCGCGTAGCCCGTCGGAACCGCTCGCGTGCTGCACACCCTTCGCGATTTGGCCCGCCAAGCGGGCTGCTGGGTCTACCCGCCGTTTTGTTTCGTTTGCGAACGAGACTACGACGGCACGGGTGCCGACCATTCGATCTGCCCCGATTGCTCCCGCGAACTCACGCACGATCCGCACATACTCTGCCCACGGTGTACGAGTGTCGTCGGCCCGCACACCGATGTCAGCCAAGGCTGTTCGCAGTGTCGCGATCGCTCGTTTCACTTTTCGTCCGCATTTCGCCTCGGTGAATATGCGGGCAAACTCCACGATGTCATTCTGAAAATGAAACGCGCAACGGGGGAATCGCTAGCGGAGTCGCTGGGGTTCGTCTGGGCCGAAGCGCAACGCGAACGATTTCTGCGCGACAAACCGCAACTGATTGTGCCGATCCCGCTGCACTGGCAGCGGCGCATTTCGCGCGGCTACAACCAGTCGGCGGCGGTGGCCGCAAGCGTCGCGAGTTCGCTGGGGTTGCCGTGCGTTTTCCGCGCGTTGCAACGTACGCGCCCGACGCCGCATCAGACGCACAAGACGGCAACGGCCCGCTGGGAGAACATTCGCGGAGCGTTCCGCGTGCCACGGCCGAACGCGGTTCGGGGTCTGCGGGTTGTGCTCATCGACGATGTTTTAACGACGGGCGCTACCTGCCACGAAGCCTCACGGGAACTTATCGAGGCCGGTGCCGCGCAAGTCACGGTCGCCGTTCTCGCCCATCGTTAGCAAGCGAATCGCGTGAAAAGGAAGGCAAGGATAATCGATTGCGTCAACCGTGCCGGATAGGCAACAGGTACCGCGTTTCCGAATCGGACACCCCTGCCTACGGAACGACGGTCGCAAACGGACACATAATTCTCACGCGAAGTGCGTCGTGAATCGGATAAACTAGGTTCTAGGCAACGGTTCGTTCAACAGGGGGAACGAACCATCGCCATGGGGAGTGTTATTATGCGACGTTTGTTGTGGAGTGCGATGTTCGCACTGGCTATGGTGGGGCGCGCCGATGCGGCCGCAAACGATTACTTCACCGAGTTCGTCAAAGATTTCGGCGTCACATCGCGTGGCCCGGTCCTCACGCACTACTTCGCGATTACGAACACGACGAAGGCGACGCTGACCATCGGTACCGCTCGCGTCTCGTGCGGTTGCGTGTCGGCGTCGGTTCTCAAAAACCAACTCGCACCCGGCGAATCGACTTCGGTCGTCGCTATGATGGATACGCGGCGAATCCCGCAAGCGAACACGTTGAAGACGGTCACGGTCTACGTGCCGTTTCTCAGCCCGATCCTAGAAGAGGTCTCGCTACGAGTCATGTCGATCGCCCGCGACGATCTCGTGATGTCGCCCGATACGATCGCCATCGGCACCGTACGCAAAGGCAAGGGTGGCACCGCCACGACGAAGGTCACGCTGTACAACTTCGGTAGCTGGGACATCTCGGAAGCCACCAGCACCGGCAAGTTCGTCAAAGCCGAGTTCAAGCTCGCGAACCGTGGCACCAGCGAAGTCACCTTCGACGTGACCGCGACGCTCGACCCCACCTGCCCCGTCGGTAACTGGACGTCGGACATCTTCATCAAGACGAACGCACCCGGCATCGAGAAACTCCGCATCCCCGTGACGCTGAACGTGGTCGTGCCGATCAGCACGAACCCCGAAGACGTGAAACTCACCGACCTGAAGCCCGGCGAAAAGACCGAGCACCGCGTGCTGCTGCAAGGCACGCAGCCGTTCAAGATCATGGAAGTCAAAGGCAACGACGACGAAGTCACCGTGAAAGCCCAATCGGATGAATCCCGCCCCGTTCACATCCTCACCGTGGCCGTGACACCCAAAGCCATCGGCACGATGGTCCGCAGCTTCGAAATCATCACCGACCACAAAGAGATGACGAAGATCGTACTTCCGTTCAAAGCGACCGTGAAGTAGTTTCAAACGACGCCCACGGACGACCGTCCGTGGGCATTCCGCGACGACTATCATCCGATTTCTGGCCTGGTTTCAATTGCGGCGATTTTGGGTAGCAGGGAATGATTCCACCACTTACCCACCCACCCATCCCTGGAATCATTCCCGATTTCGGAATC
>JAYVQG010000153.1:0-2055 GCA_043757025.1 Limnoglobus sp. | reverse complement strand
GCGATACAGCTCACTCGCCACGCGATCTGCCCGCAATGGAACTACACGATCCGCCCACATCCGAAGCTCACGGAGTAATTCTTGGACAGGTACTAAGGTTGGACGTGTGCTTTCGACATCGCGATTCTCCAGAAGTTCAGAAAGTCCGCAAACTTACGGCTTTCACAAGGTAATCGAACGGCGACGCCGCGAATCGACATCTGCGGGAAAATATTTCACGAAAGTTCGCGAAGGCGCTTTTCGAGGAACCGGCGTTCCGGTGCTTGTTGCACCAAAGCCAGTGCGTTTCGATACGATTCGCGGGCTTGTAGCGTCTTTCCGAGTTGGCGGTACAGGTCGGCGCGGGCCGCGTGGATCAGGTGGTAATCGGCGAGGTCGCCTCGTTCCAAAATGGCTTCGACGATACTCACACCGGCTGCGGGTCCATCTCGCATGGCGATGGCGACGGCACGGTTTAGTTCGACTACGGGCGTAGGGTTGGCGCGAAATAGCAGATCGTACAATGCGACGATCTGCACCCAGTCGGTCGCGGCTACCGTCGTGGCCTCGGCATGGATTGCGGCAATCGCGGCCTGAATCGTGTACGTGCCGAACGGCTGTGACGCGAGCGCGCGTTCGACCAGCGACTGGCCTTCGCGTATATGGTTTGCGTTCCACAACGAGCGATCCTGATCGCTCAACAAGATGAGATCGCCATTTGGCGAAGTGCGTGCCGCGCGGCGGGATTCGTGCAACAACATCAGCGAAAGCAATCCCAAAACCTCGGAATCGGGGAGCAACTCCAACAGCAATCGGCCCAACTGGATCGCTTCCTCCGACAGGCGGGGCCGCGTCAGCGAATCGCCCGACGATGCGGAATAGCCTTCGTTGAACACGAGATAAATGACGGATAAGACCGAGTCCAAACGGTCCGGAAGATCGGCGAGCGTCGGCACCTGATACGGAATGCGCGTGCCGCGAATCTTCGCTTTACCGCGGACGATTCGCTGGGCAATCGCGACCGGCGCGGTCAGGAACGCACTCGCGATTTCTTCGGTGCTGAGGTCGCAAACTTCGCGTAGCGTCAGCGCGACTGGGTACTCGGCGACAAAGCCGGGTGGCAACACGTAAAGATCAATCGCAGGTGATCGTCTTCAATATCGTCTTCCTCACGCACCGTTTTCGATGTCGCGAACCGTTCCAACCGATTGCCAATTTCGGCGAGTGAAGCATCGAACAAACTGCGTCGGCGAATGACGTCAATTGCTTTGAACCGCCCCGCCGAAACCAGCCACGTTCGTGGATTTATGGGCACGCCATCGCGCGGCCATTGCTCGATCGCCGAAGCGAAGGCCTCGTGCATCGCCTCTTCCGCAAGGTCGAAATCGTTGACGAGGCGAACGAGCGTGGCAAAGATGCGCCGCGATTCGGCACGATAAACGTCGTCGACCAATTGCCGAATATCCAGAGCGAGCATTCGATTGTTCCCGTTACGCCATCGTTGCAAGAAATGCTTCGAGACGGTCGAAGTTTTGCTCGTTGCCTTCGAGGATGTATTGCCGCATCTGCGTCGCCTCGTCGTCGGACTCGAAACGCATCTGCCAAGTGAGGACGGTGTTACCCGAGCGCTCCGCAAAAGTCATGGTCAGTTGAAATTTGTGGATCGGTTTCAAATGTTGAATGACGATCCGTTCGAGCGGCACGACTTCGACGAACTCGCTGACGTTGTGGTATTCTGCGCCATCGGGACCGTACATTGTGAATCGCCACGCGCCACCCGGACGCAAGTCGAATTCGTCGAACGTATTTGAAAAGCCCGCACGCGGTTTTTGTCGCGGATACTTTGTCGGTGCCCACATCGCAAAGCCTCTTCGGCCACGACCTGTTTTGGTCGGACTTATTAAGGGCAGCCGGAGGATTTCTTTCCTTCATGGCTCTTCGGTTTCGACTCACGCGACGCGGCCAGAGTCCATTTCATCGGCCTGGTTCCAATTGCGGCGATTTTGGGTAGCAGGGAATGATTCCACCACTTACCCACCCACCCATCCCTGGAATCATTCCCGATTTCGGAATCAA